>JBFZBV010000438.1:0-8259 GCA_041308285.1 Planctomycetota bacterium
TCACCTTCGTATGCCGCATGCTGCCCGTGACACAGCGGATTTCGGGCTGAAAACCGGGTAGAATGTACTGATTCTGGCCGGCCGGGGACCGGAAGAAGACGCGAACCCCGGCCCGACCCGGCCGTAGCCCCGTTCCGGCCCCGAGACCGCGGCGCAGAGCCCCGGCGCGGGCCCCTGGGAGGTTGGATGTCCGAGACTGATCGCGGCGGCGCAGGCCCGCTCGAATCCGCGGTGGACCGCGGCATCATCACGCGCGAGAACCTCGACAAGGCCCTCAAAATCGCGGGCCAGAGGGAAAAACGCGGCATCAAGGCCGACGCGGTCGACGTGCTGATCGAGCTCGGCTTCCTCGATCCCGGCCGGGCGGACGACCTTCGGCACGCCCCGGGGCACGGGAAGGAGCGCGGCAAGACGGTGGTGGAGTTCGTGGCGGACGCGCCCGAGACCATGGACGAGCGCGAGGCCGAGGCCGAAGGGGACAGCGTATTCGAGCCGGCCCACGAGGAAGGGGAAATCACCATCAAGGCCGGCAGCGGGTCGAAGGCGGGGGCGGACGGCGGGGAGGAGACCGACACCGTGCACGTCGAGGCGGACGACGTGGACACCATGTACTCCGCGTCCAAGAGCAGGCCTGCCGCGGGGCAGGGGAAGCCCGACTCGAAGTCGACCGAGCTCCACAAGCCGGGCGCCTTCGTGGGCCCCTACAAGATTCTGATGGAAATCGGCCGCGGCGGCATGGGGGTCGTGTACAAGGCCTACGACCCCTCGCTCAAGAGGATCGTCGCGCTCAAGGTCCTAATCAGCGGCGAGAAGGCATCGGAGGACTCCATCGCGAGGTTCCGGCGCGAGGCCGAGGCCGTCGCAAGGCTCGGCTTCCACCCCGGCATAGTGCCCGTCTTCGACATCGGCAACGAGGGGACGCTGCACTACTTCGCAATGGCCTTCGTGGACGGCAAGTCCGTGTCGAAGCTGATAGACTCGGGCGAAATCACGCCGCGCAAGGCCATGGTCATCGCGGAGAAGATGGCCCGCGCCCTGCACTTCGCCCACGGGAACGGAATCCTCCACAGGGACGTGAAGCCCGACAACATCCTCGTCGACGCGCAGGGCGCGCCTTCGCTCACCGACTTCGGCCTGGCCAAGGACACCCACGAGGACTCGCGCCTCACGGTCTCGGGCACGGCCATGGGCACGCCCCAGTACATGTCGCCCGAGCAGGCCGACGGCGCGCTCGAGAAAATCGACCCGCGCAGCGACGTGTACAGCCTCGGCGCCACGCTCTACGAGATGCTCGCGCACGTCCCCCCCTTCACGGGGTCCACCTACATCAACATCATCACCAAGGTCATGAACGAGGAGGTGGTCGTCCCGCGCAAGCTCAACCCGGCGGTCCCGAGGGACGCGGAGACCATCTGCCTCAAGGCCATGGAGAAGGACCCGGTCCGGCGGTACCAGTCCTGCGAGGCCTTCGCGGACGACATAAGGCGCTTCCTGGACGGCGACCCGATTCTCGCGAGGCCCGCGTCGCTGATATACCGGGTTTCGAAGAAGGTCCGGCGCAACCTCGCGCTCTTCCTGACGGCCACGGCGGCGTCAGTGCTCATCGCCTGCGGCGGATCGTACTTCCTGGCAATCAAGCCGGAGATGGACCTCGCGCGCGAACTGGCCCTGGACTCCGCCGCGCTCGACGCCGCGCTGGGCCACAGGATCGCGCCTGAACTCGAGGCCGGCGCCCTCCTCGACAAGGCCCGCGACATGATGGCGAGGAAGAGGTACGCCGAGTGCAGCGCCTTCTGCGACGAGCTCGTCGACAAGTACGGCCCGTACCAGGGCAGGGTGTTCAAGGCGATCCCGCAGGTGACGCACAAGGAGCTGCTCGGCGAGGAGAAGTACACGCCTCTGCGCAGGCCCATGCGGTTCCCGGTGGCGCGCGCCATCGCGCTCAAGGCCCGAGCCAAGCACGAGGCAGGGAACGAGGAGGCGTCGCTCAAGACCTGGCTCCTCGCCTACGCCCAGGCAAGGACGTCGGACATCCCGGAGGAGGCGGAGGTCAGGGCGCCCGCGCTCATCCAGATAGGCAGGCGCCTCCTCGCGGTGATGGACGTCGGCCGCGCGGCCGCGACCTTCCAGAAGTTCCTGCGCACCTACCCCGGCCACCCGGAGACGGGCTTGGCCTGGTTCGGCCTGGGCGAGTCGCTCTGGAGCCAGGGCAGGTTCGCCGCCGCATCCCGGGCCTTCGGAAACGCCCTCGAGTGCAAGGACCTGCCCGGGCCCGACCGCGAGGCCGCCGCCTGGTACGCCGCGAGGTGCTCCTTCTTCATGACCGAGCTCTCGCTGCCGAGGCCGCCGGGCGGGTTCTACGTCACCGACCTCGAGGGCGACGGCATGAACGAGATAATGCTCTTCGACCGCGAGTCGGGCTTCGAGTTCCACAGCCTCGCCAACGGCGAACTCAGGCGCACCGCGACCCTGCCCACGAAGGCCGTGCTCGAGCTCGCGGGCAGGCCGGGGGCCGACATTTCCTGCGTGGGCTGCATCCCGCTGTTCGGGCCTTCCAAGCCCGCCCTGTTCCTCAGGGCGAACGAGAAGCCCGGCGAGGCCGTCTGGCTCGTCTCCCTCTCCCAGGACGCCAGGCCCCTCAAGGTCTACCGGACGCAGGTGGACCCCGGAATCAGCGGCGCGAACTGGGGCGACATGGACGGCGACGGGACGCTGGAAATCCTCCTGGCCAGGTATTATCCGCCGACTTACGCGCAGGTGCTCAAGGCGGAGGGCGACTCCCTCGTGGAGATCGCCCGCGCGCCGACCCGCAGCTACCTGATGGCCGCAGCCGCGACGGACCTGGACCTGGACGGGAAGAGCGAGTACCTCATCAACCTGTCCGAGTTCTCCGACTGGCAGACGTGGCGGCTCAGGATCGCCGGCGGCAAGCCCGAGTTCGGCGTCATGTCGCCCTTCAAGTACTCCGGCCCGTTCCTGGCCTCGGAGGGCTCGAAGGGCGGGCCGGGCAGGATTTGGGTGCAGAACAGGTCGAGCGGGGACGACAAGCGCGTGCTGCGGAGCATCACCCGAGACCCCGCGTTCATACTGGACAACGCCATGTACTGCATAGTGCCGGGGTCCGAGCAGGCGCCGCTCGACCTGAGCGCGCCGTTCGGCAAGAACAGGCCGTACTTCACGTCCGGAGTGCTGCTCGCATCGCACGCGATGATTGCGCTCAGCGCCTCGCACCTCGGCCTGCCCGCAATCGGGTTCCGCCCCACCGACCCGGCAAGGCGGTGGGCGATGCTCGGCCTCCAGCGGGACTACGGATGCCACGGCCTCTGGCAGGTCAACGTCGACAGCGACCCGGAGCCGGAGCTCATGGTCCTGTTCCCGGACAGGATAAGGTTCTACGGCACGGGCGCGGCCGTGGAGGCCGACCAGCGGGAAGTCGTGGGCGCGGACTCGGAGAGCGAGAGCATAAAGAGCATCCTGAACCCGGTGCTGGCCACGGCGGTGGAGATGGCCGCGATGGACTGGAAGGAGCAGGCCCTGGACCTGTTCCGCAAGGCCGGGTCGGAGACCGAGGACGCGTTCGAGAAGCACCGCTGCCTCCTGGGGGAGGCCGACTGCCTCGTCAACCTCGGCAGGCCCAAGGAAGCCGCCGCAATCTACCAGGGCCTCCTTGGCACCTCCGCCTTCGGGATCTCCGAGGAGCTCTTCGGAATCGTCGATCTGCTCGAGGAGACAGGCGACTGGCAGCAGATCTGCGGCATACTCAGGCAGACGCTCGATAACGTGCCCCTGCCCGAGCGCACGCGCGTCTGGGCCAGGGACAAGCTCGGCCGCGTGGAGCCCATGACGCGCCTCTCTGCGCCGCTCAGGTTCCTCCCTGCGGAGGGGTTCGACAGGACGTACCTGTGCCGCAACCCGCTCAAGTGCGCGGTCCTGAAGGACGGTTCGTTCAGGTTCCGGTCCGACGGGGCGAGATGCTCCGCGTTCGGGAGAATCGTCCACTACGACGGGTCGCCGTTCAGGCTCTCGGCGAAGCTCTCGCTCGGCAGGCTCGACTGGACCGCTCTGCTGCGTTTCGGGTTCGGCCGCGTGGGCCGCAAGGGCGACCCGTCGGCGCCCCCTTCGGGCATCTACCTCGAGTTCAATCCCGGCACCTGCACGAACGTCCCGGCCGTGAAGGCCCTCCTGCACTGCCACGGCCTCGCCTACGAGATGGGGGGATGGATACTGCAGGAGTACCCGCAGAAGTATCCGGCGCCGTATTCGTTCGAAATCGAGTACGCGCCGTCCCTCGAACGCATATCGATGGTTCTGAAGGACGAGACGACAGGCAAGGAATACGTCGCCCGCAGGCAGATCTCGGGCAGGCTGCCGCCGGGCAAGTACTGCATGCACATCGCGGGAAGCGGCGACGAGATGGTGTCGTGCTTCGAGGGCGAGATGACGATGCTCAGGATGGAGATTCTCTTCCCTGCGGGAAACAACGCCGCGTCCGACTGGGAGCCGGAGCCGGGGTCGTTCGCGGTCATGAGGGCGGCGGCGGCGCTCGCGCTCGGCGACAACGACGCGGCCCTCGACCTCGCGTCCAAGGCGGGCCCCGCGTACGCCGACCCCGACCCGCTCATATGGATGCTCTTCTGGGACCGCCGCGGCGAGGACCCCTCGCCCGAGGCCGAGGCGCTGCTCGTCACGGCGCTGGCGAAGCTCAGGAAAGGGGACTCCGAAGGCGCGCGGTCCGCGCTGGCGGCTTCGGTCAAGGCCGACCCCGCCGCGGTGCTGTGGCGGCTGGGCGCGTCGTTCTCGATTCTGGAGGATGGGGAGCGCGGCTTCATCGGATCCGCCCTGCGGGAGATGCTCCTCGCGGACTCCCTGGCCCTGCCCCTCGCCGCCGTGCGCACGCTGCGCGACTCCCCGGCGCGCAGGCCCAAGGACCTGAGGCAGGGGCAGGACGACCGCTATTTCGGGTCCGTCCAGTCGATGCTCGAGCAGGCGGCCGCGCCCGGCCGGGAGCCCGCGCGCCTGGAGGCCCTCGCCAGGTTCCTCGGCTTCCTCTGCAGGGCCCTACTCGTCGAATGGGCCTTCAAGGGCACGCCGCTCGAGGCGGCCACCCGAAGGGGCCGGCTCATGGAGGAGGCGGACGAGCTCAAGATGGCCGGCAACATCGAATCGGCCAGGGGACGGCTCGAAACCCTGCTTTCCGAGAACCCCGGCGACGCCCAGGCCATGAACGCCATGGCGTGGTTCCTGGTCACGGAGGGCGGCAGGGGGCCGGAGGACTTCGAGAAGTCCCGGGCCCTCGCAGGCTCGGCCGTGGAAAGCGTCCGCAAGGCGGGATTGCAGGCCGCGTCCGAACTCCCGATGCTGCTCGACACCCTGGCGCGCGCGCAGTTCCTGCTCGGGAGACGCGAGGAGGCGGTGAAGACGCAGGAAGAGGCGATTGCCGGGCTCGGGCCGGGCCAGGAAAAGGCCAGGCGCGAGATGGAAGCCGTCCTGGCGAGGTACAAGCGCGCCCTGACGGAAGACAAGACCCAAGGCAAATAGAAAACTGGACTATCGGGCCAGCCGATGCCACAGGAGGAACGATGAGAGGATCGAATATCTGGAAGCAGGCGTTCTGCGTCGCGGCGCTCGCCTGCGCGGCTTCCTGCGGCGGCTCCTACGAGCCGGACGGTTCCTTCGAGTGGGGCACCGTGGGCATCCAGGGGGCCCAGGCGGTCCAGGGATTGGGGTGGATAGGCGGCGGAATCGACGGGTGGAGGTCGGAGTGGGGGACGTACAGCGGCTCGGGATCCGGCTGCTTCTGGGACCCCGGCTCCGTTGCAGTGGACAGGGCAGGCTACGTCTACGTGGCGGACAAGAACAACCACAGGATTTGCCGCTGGACCATAGACGGGATGTTCAAGGGCTGGATAGGCGGGGGGTACGACGGCTGGCAGACGGGGTCGGCGCCTTCAGCCTCCAACGCAGTCAACGCCTTCAGCGGGCCGTCGGGCGTGTGCGTCGACGACTCCGGCCGGATACTCGTGGCGGACACGGGCAACTCCAGGATTTGCAGGTGGGGCGCGGACGGGGCCGCCGAAGGGTGGATTGGCGGCGGATCTGACGTCTGGGAAACCACCCCGGGGCCCGGGAACCCCGGAGCGGGCTGCAGGCAGTTCAGCGGCCCCGAGGGCGTGTTCGTGGACCCCTGGGGCGACATAATCGTGGCGGATACAGGCAACCACAGGATCTGCCGATGGGACGCCTACGGGAACTCCCAGGGCTGGATTGGGTACGGATACGGCTCGTGGCAGGTGTCCACCCCGATCGTGTCCTCCTCGGGGATGTACGGGTATTTCGCGAGCCCCGCGGGAGTGTGCACGAACCAGGACGGGACCATATACGTGGCAGACACGTCCAACCACCGCGTCGCCAGGTGGACCTCCGGCGGGAGCCCGGACGGATGGATAGGCGACGGAAGCGACGGGTGGAGCTTCTACGACGGGCCTGCGCATGTCGGCAACGACATGAGGTCGTTCGACAGTCCATCCGGCGTTGCCGTGGACTACGAATACAACATCTGGGTCGCGGACACCGGCAACCACCGGATATCGAAGAGGCAGAACGAAGGCAAGGCCGTCGGCTGGTTCGGCGCCGGGATTGCGGGTTTCCAGACGGTATCCGGGGCCGCGGTCTCAGACCACCCCCACTCCTTCAACAGCCCGGCGGCGGTCGCGCTCGGCGGGAACGGGATTCTGTACGTCGCGGACACGGGCAACGCGCGGGTGTGCGCATGGAGATCGATGAAGCCGCTCATCGAGGACCAGTGGCCCCCCGCGGCCGTGACCAACCTGAACGCGCAGCCCGGCGCCGCCCACGGGTCAATCGAGCTCTCCTGGACGGCCCCTGGCAACGACGACTGGTCCGGCCAGGCGACCGCCTACATGCTTAAGATGGACGACAACCACTTCGACGAGTACAACTACGCGGTTGCGTCGGACTATCCCCAGAGCTGGAAGCCCAAGTGGGCGGGCAACCAGGAGGTTGTGACAATCTACGGCCTGACCCTGAATACCACCTACCATTTCGCGCTGCGCACGCTCGACAACGGCCCCAACGTCTCGGCGGTCTCGAATATCGTCAGCGCGATGCCGGCCGACCGCGGCATCACCTCCGGCCTGGCGCAGGGCTGGATAGGGGACGGCCGCAGGGGCTGGAACACGGTGTCCGGCGCGAATCCCGGGACGTCGAGCTTCGACTCGTTCTATTCGCCGGCGGGAGTCTCCGTGGACTCGCAGGGCTACATCTACGTGGCCGAGGGCAACAACCACCGCGTGTCGAGGTGGGACGCACAGGGCAACCCCAGGGGCTGGATCGGGGGCGGCTGCAGCGGCTGGCAGACGACTTCGGGATGCAACTCCGGCTACGACTACGACGAATTCTACTACCCGGCCGACTTGTTCGTGGACGAGGCGACGGGATTCATCTACGTGGCCGAGGCGTACAACCACCGCATAAGCAGGTGGACGCTGAGCGGCTATGCGGACGGCTATATTGGCTGCGGGTACAGCGGCTGGACGTACGGCAACGACAGCTACTCCGGCGCGGGCCAGTACGACTTCAACTATCCGCGCGGCATCTGGGCGACCTCGACACACATCTACGTCGCCGACTCGTCGAACAGCCGAATCTGCCGCTGGACCAAGGACGGCGGTACTGCGGACTGGCTCGGCGGCGGGTCGATTGGCTGGAAGACGGGGAGCGCCCCTTCAGCAGGCGCAACGACTGCGGAATTCAACTTCCCCACGGACGTCTGCACGGATTCGCTCACGAACATCTACGTTGCGGACCAGCAGAACCACCGCATCAGCGTGTGGAACGGGACGAGCGCGGCCGTGCTCGGCTGGCTCGGCGGCGGTGTCGACGGCCTCAACACGGGCACGGCTCCGGATGGGAGCCCGGACCCGAGGTCGTTCTACTACCCCATGAGCGTCTGCTGGTCAGGGAACACCCTCTTCGTGAGCGACAACTGCAACCACAGGATATGCAAGTGGGGCACGGTCACCTTCGGATTCATCGGGTGGATTGGCGGCGGGGCGGACGGCTGGCAGACGGGGTCGGCAGGAAGCGGCGGATCCGGTTTCATGAGCTTTTTCTATCCGAACAACGTCTGGGTCGCGAACGGCGTCATCTACGTGGCGGACGAGAACAACTACCGAATCGCGAGGTGGATTGACTGAGAAGCCTCCGGCTTCTTCAATCGACTCTGTTCCGAGAGGGGGG
>JBFZBV010000439.1:0-5404 GCA_041308285.1 Planctomycetota bacterium
GGATGAATCCAAGGAGCGAGAAGACGATCTCCATCAAGCACGACCCGGACGGTCCGCTGACGGCGCTGGCTTTCAAGACCTACTTCGACAAGCACGGCGATTTGACCTACGTGAGGATGTACTCCGGCCGGATGAAGGAAGGCGACGTAGTGTTCAACGCGAACAAGGATAAGGCCGAGAGGGTGAACAGGATTTGGCTCATGCACGCGAACCATCGGTCCAAGGCCGATTCGGTCGAAGCGGGCCAGATCCTCGCCGTGGTCGGGCTCAAGGTCACGGACACGGGCGACACGCTGTGCACCAGGAAGAAGCCGGTCCTGCTCGAGAAGATGAAGTTCCCGGCCACGGTGATTAGCATGGCGGTGGAGCCGAAGTCCATTGCCGAGAAGGACAGGCTCGTGGAAACGCTCGTGAAGATTGCTCGGGAGGATCCCACGTTCGAGTGGCGGCAGGTCGAGGAGACGGGCCAGATTGTCGTATCGGGCATGGGAGAACTCCACCTCGACGTGATTAAAAACAGGATGCTCAGGGAGTTCAGCATCGACGCGAACGTGGGGAAGCCGCGGGTGGCATACAGGGAGACCATAACGAAGCATGCCGAGGGCGAGGGGAAGTTCCAGAAGACCTTCGGCCAAGGCGCCAAGAACCAGTTCGGCCACGTGGTCCTCGAACTCGAGCCGACGGGTGACAACGAAGTCAGGTTCGAGAACCAGGTGAGCAAGGACGTGATTCCGCTGAAGTTCGTGCAGGCGGTCGAGGAGTCGGCGAAAGCCTCGGCCCAGAGCGGCCCTCTCATGGGCTACCCGCTCATCTCAGTGCTGATTAAACTCACGGGCGGGAGCCATCACCACGCGGATTCGACCGAGGTGGCGTTCTCCGCCGCCGCTGCCATGGCTTTCGAGGAAGCCCTGAAGAAGACCGGGCCGACGATACTGGAGCCGGTCATGAAGTTCGACGTTTGCGTTCCCGAAGCCTACCTCGGCGAGGTCATCAACGACTTGAACATACGCAAGGCCCGAATCGAGAGCATATCCGAGGAGGGCCAGCTCAGGGTACTCAGAGGCAAGGTCCCCCTGTCCAAGATGTTCGGCTACACGACCGACCTGAGGTCGCTCACGAGGGGCAGGGGGGCTTGCACGCTCGAGCCGCACAGGTACGAGCCGGTGCAGCCGGATGAGATGAAGAGCATGATGGGTTGAGAGGGATGAAAAAATAATTTTTATGTTGACAACTCCAGAACCCGCCTTATATTAACAAATTTCCCGAAAAATCGGAACTCACGGCGTTTACGGGATTTCTTAAAGGATGAATTTCCATGGCGGAGAAGATAAAAATACGCCTGGAAGCATACGACCACGAGATACTGGACCAGTCCAGCCGGGACATCGTCCGCGAGGCGAAACGGACCGGGGCCAAGGTGAGCGGACCCGTGCCCCTGCCCACGAGGATTGAGCGCTACACGGTGCTCAGGTCCCCGCACGTGGACAAGAAATCCAGGGAGCAGTTCGAGATAAGGACGCACAAGAGGCTCATCTACATACTTGATCCCACGGTGCAGACGGTGGAAGCCCTGAAGAGGCTCAACATGCCCGCGGGGGTCGATATACGGATTAAAGTCTGAACCGGTTTTTACCGGGGGGATGCGCAATCGTCCTTTCCGGGTTTTTAGGAATTGGCAAGGGATGGGCAGCTATCCTCTATACGATTCGAGCGGCGCCTTCCTGCGGCATGTGGAGTTCGACGAGAAGGTTTTCGGCGATTCCGTCAACGTCCCCCTCATGCACGCGTGCGTCGTCATGTACGAGGGCAACCTCAGGCAGGGCACGGCGTGCACCAAGGAGCGCGGCGACGTGGCGGGCAGCACGCGGAAGCCTTGGCAGCAGAAGCACACCGGCAGGGCCAGGGCGGGATCGCGCAAGTCGCCGATATGGAGGGGCGGCGGCACGATATTCGGGCCGAGGCCGAGGAGCTACCGCACCAAGATGAACCGGAAGATGCTCAAGGCGGCCCTGAAGAGCGCGCTCCTCTCGAAGTTCACCGACAAGGAAGTGCTCGTAATCGAGAAGTTCTCCTTCGCGGAGCCTGCGACCGCCGAGGCGTCCAGGATTCTGCGCAGGATTGGAATCAGGGGGAGGGTCCTCGTGGGCGTCGAGGCGCACGACGAGAACCTCTGGAAGTCCGTGCGGAACCTCGGGGGCGTGTCGATGAAGATCGCGCCCGACATCAACGCACGCGACTTGCTGAGGCAGAAGAAGGTCCTGTTCACCCAGGGGGCGCTCGACGAACTCCGCAGGAAGTTCGGCCCCGGGGAAGGCAAGGACGGGGGCGGAAGATGAAGCACTATTCGCAGGTCATAGTGAAGCCGCTGGTCTCCGAGAAGGGCATGACCAAGATCCACAGCAAGAACCAGTATCCCTTCGAGGTCTCGATGGATTCGAACAAGATTGAAATCCAGCGGGCCGTGGAGGAGAAGTGGGGAGTCAGGGTCGTCGGCGTGAACACGATGGTCGTCAGCGGCAAGCTCAAGACCCGGCGGCACTGGCAGAAGGGTTCGAGGAAGGACTGGAAGAAGGCGGTCGTCACGCTCCACAAGGACGACGTGATTGAGTTCATGTAACGGGGAGAAAGAAGGTCCGGATGATAAAGGAGTACAAACCCACGAGCCCCGGCCGGAGATTCGGCTCGGTCGTGGATTATTCGACGCTGGACAAGGTTCCCGCCTGCAGGAAGCTCCTGTCTCCGCTGCACAAGTCCGGGGGCCGCAACGCCCGCGGCAGGATGTGCATGCACCACAAGGGCGGCGGGGAGAAGAGGCAATACCGGATTGTCGACTTCAAGAGGTGCAAGGACGGCATCCCCGCGACGGTGAAGACTCTTGAGTACGACCCCAACCGGTCCGCGTTCATCGCGTTCATCACTTACGCCGACGGCGAGAGGTCGTACATCCTGGCGCCGGAGGGGGTAGTCCCCGGCGACACGGTAATCAGCGGCGAAGAGGTGCCGCTCAAACCCGGAAACACCATGCCGCTCAAGAACATCCCCGTCGGCCTCGAAGTGCACAACATCGAGTTCCTTCCCCGCAAAGGGGGGCAGATGGCCAGAAGCGCGGGATCCTACGCCCAGCTGCAGGCCAAAGAGGGCGACGTGGCCCACATATGCCTCCCGTCCGGCGAGGTGCGGGTCGTGAAGCTCGAATGCCGCGCCACGATAGGCCATGTGAGCAACAAAGAGCACAACACCATCGTGATAGGCAAGGCCGGCAGGAAGCGCCACATGGGCATTAGACCCACCGTGAGGGGCGTGGCGATGAACCCCGTCTCGCACCCGATGGGCGGAGGCGAAGCCCGCAGCAAGGGCAACAGGCACCCGGTGTCGCCGTGGGGCCAGCAGTCCAAGGGGCTCAAGACGAGAGGGAAGAGGAACATCTCGGAGACCCTCATAATCAGGCACAGGAAGAAAAGGCGCAAGAGGAAGTAGGAACAAGCATGAGCAGATCACAGAAGAAGGGTCCGGCTGTGGACGTGAAGCTCCTCCGCAAGGTGCGGAAGCTCAACGAGCAGTACAAGAAAGACCCGATACAGACTTGGGCCAGGCATTGCACGGTCACGCCTGAATTCATAGACCACACTTTCATGGTCCACAACGGTCGGACGTTCATGAAGGTGTACGTCATCGAGGACATGGTCGGGCACAAGCTCGGGGAGTTCGCGCCGACGCGGAAATTCACGGGTCATTCGGGACGCAAGGACAAGAAAGTATAGTCAGGCGGAGGGGCCATGAGATTCAGGGCCATACTCAGGTTCGCGAGGATATCGGTGCACAAGGTGAGGCCCGTGGTCGACATGATAAGGGGCGACGGGGTGAACGAGGCGCTCGTGAAGCTCAAGTTCACCAACAAACGGGCGAGCCCGATGGTCGAGAAGGTCGTCAAGTCCGCGCTGGCTTCGGCCAAGAACGTGGCGCTCGAGAAGAAGATGGACATCGATCCCAATTCGCTGGTCGTGGCGGAGGCCTTCGCCAACGAAGGTCCGACAATCAAGAGGTGGATGACCAGGGCGAGAGGGATGGCGAATAAGATTCTGAAGAGAACCTGTCACATAGAGGTGGTCCTGGAATCGAAGGGCGAAGGGACCGCCGGAAGGAGCTGACATGGGTCAGAAGGTGTCTCCCACCGGTTTCCGGACGGGAATCAAGATACGCGGGATAACGAACAGGACAGTGTCCGGGACGCCGACTACCAACGTCATAAACTGGCAGTCGAGGTGGTTCGCCAGGAAGAAGGAGTTCGGGAAGCTTCTCATCGAGGACCAGAGGATTAGGGACCACGTCAAGAACACTTTCTTCGCGGCGGGAATCCCGAGGATTGAAATAGAGCGGACAATCGAGCAGGTCATCGTCTACGTGTTCGCGGCCAGGCCGGGGCTGATAATCGGCCGCAAGGGGCAGAAAGTCGACACGCTGAAGAGCGAGCTCGAGGAGATTGCCAGCAAGAGCGTCGACCCAAAGATAATCGAAGTCCCCAAGCCCGAGCTCGAGGCCCAGCTCGTGGCCGAATCCGTCGCCGAGCAGATAGAGAAGCGGGCGTCGTACAGGCGGACAATCAAGAAGACCGCCGACCTGACGATGCAGGCTGGTGCCGAGGGCGTGAAGATTCACCTGTCCGGCAGGCTCGGCGGGGCCGAGATGGCGAGGCGGGAGACCGTCGTCAAGGGAACCATCCCTCTGCACACGCTGAAGGCCGACATATCCTACGGGCAAGCCACGGCGAACATGACCTACGGCGCAATCGGGATAAAATGCTGGGTCTACCGCGGCGACCTGTTGAAGAAGAGGGAGGGGACTCATGGCCCTGATGCCTAAGAGAGTCAAGCACCGCAAGGAGCAGCGCGGGCGCGTCAGGGGCAACGCCTGCCGGGGCAACACCGTGTGTTTCGGCAACTTCGGGCTCCAGTCCATGGAGACCGCCTGGGTTTCCGGCAAGCAGCTCGAGGCCGGCAGGGTCGCCGCAACGCACTACCTCAAGGAAGAAGGCAAAGTCTACATAAGGGTGTTCCCGCACAAGCCTGTGTCGGCGCAGCCTGCGGAGACCAGGATGGGCAAGGGCAAGGGCGAGGTCGAATACTGGGCGGCGAGGGTGAGGCCCGGCACGATTCTCTTCGAGATAGGAGGCACGACCGAGGACGTCGCGAAGACGGCCCTGAACCGCATAGCGCACAAGCTGCCCGTCAAGACGAGGCTCGCCGGGAGGAGGTTCACCGTATGAAGGCTAAGGATCTCCGCCAGAAGACGGTCGCGGAGCTCAAGGACGAGTACAAGAACCTGCGGGAGGCGATGTTCAACAAATGCTTCCAGGCGGAGATAGAACAGGCCCCGAACCCCGGCGTGAAGCAGATGCGCCGGGACA
>JBFZBV010000440.1:0-6270 GCA_041308285.1 Planctomycetota bacterium
CGTCCACCTCTGCGCGATGTGCAAGGCGAATGTCCGCCCTCCAGGCCCGGATTCTTGCGCCTTCTGCGGCAGCAGTCCCGCCGGGCCTTCCGGCCGATGCGATTCGTGCAGGGGGAGGAAACTGCACTTCACCTTCGCGAGGGGCGCGGCGCGCTACGAGGGGCCCGTGAGGGACCTCATCCTGGCCCTGAAGTTCGGCGGCCTTTCCGCGGCCGCGGTCCCCCTGGGGCGGCTCGTGGCCGGCGAAATCGAGTCTTGGGGCGGAAGTTCGAGGCCCGACCTCCTCGTGCCGGTCCCCGCGTACTGGACCACCCGGCTCGCCAGGGGCTACAACCAGGCTGAGCTCATAGCGGCAGAGGCCGGGCGCGCTGCCGGCATCAGGACGGCGCGGCTGCTTCGAAAAGTCAGAAAGGCGCGGTCGCAGGTCGGCCTTGCGCGCGAGGACAGGCTGACCGGCCCGAAGGACGCCTTCGCCGTGCGCGGAAGGCTCGATGCCTCGTCCCTCCGCCTCTGCGTCGTCGACGACGTCATTACAACCGCTGCCACCGTCTCGGAATGCGCGAGGGTCCTGGTCGAGGCGGGGGCCTCATGGGTCGCCGCCGTGGCTGCGGCCCGGCAGTAGGCCCCCCCCCGCCTCCTCCGCGGACCGGCTCTACCCGGTTATGTACGGGCGCCTGTTGTATTCGGCCGGCGCAGCGCATAGAATCCGCACGATTCCAGGATTTCGGTGATGAGCATGCGCATCCTCCTCACGAACGACGACGGACTGGGGGCGGAAGGCCTCGTGATGATGGCCCGGGCCCTCTCGGCCGACCACGAAGTCTTCGTCGCCGCACCGGACCGGGAGTGCAGCGGGGCGAGCCAGCGGATTACCCTGAGGAAGCCTTTCGATGCGAGGCGGATGCCGTTCCCCGCGGAGGTCGGCGGGTGCTGGGAGATATGCGGATCACCGGCCGACTGCGTCAAGGCAGGGATACTCCACCTCGTGCCGGGCGGGGTCGGCATCGTCGTCTCCGGCGTGAATCCCGGGCTGAACGTCGGGGTGGACGTCTTCTACTCGGGCACCGTGGCAGCGGCCCGCGAGGCGCTCATCAGGAACACGGGCGCGCTTGCGGTTTCCGCACAGGTTCCGCGGCCCGACTTCGACCTCGCAGTGGCGGTTGCGAAGGACCTGGTTCTGGGGATCGAAGGGGTGCCCCTGCCGCCCGGCGTGATGCTGAACGTCAACGTCCCGAACACGGCCAGGGAAAGGGGATCGAGGATTAGGCTGACCCGCCAGGGCGGGAACCTGTTCGCAGACGAGTGCACGGCCTCGAACGAAGCGCAGGACGGCGCCGTTACGCTCGCGTTCTCCAGCAGGATTCGCGCGTCGGGCCAGGCCGGCGGCAGCGACTGCCGGGCGGTAGTCGACGGGGAGATATCCGTATCGCCGCTCGGGATTGACTTGAACTGCGCCGGCGGGATGGAAGCAGCGGCGAGGCTCGTCGCGCAGGTGCGCCTCCCGCAGTAGAAATTTCAACATCCCGATTTCACGCGCGCAGCCCTTCGACAAGCTCAGGGCGGGGCGCGTGTCATAGCCAGGACGAGCCCGACCTCTTTGGTTCCGGCTCGTCCTGGTCATGCCTGCCTGATTCTGATGTCCTTAATCATGCGGTCCATGTCCTCGCCCAGGCGCTTCCGGTCGATTTTGAGGCCGCGCCTGTTCAGGAACTTCCGGGCCTTGTTCACGGCTTCGAGGGCAAGGTCGTAGAAACCCGAATCGAAGAAGCTCCTCCCCGCGTAGAAATAGCCTTCGGCCGGACCGCCCTCAGGATACATCTTCCAGTAGAAACCCTCCAGCGGGCCCTTGTAGAAGCCCTTGAGCACGTCCCTTCCGAAAATGTACGCGGATCTGGTCAGAATCCGGTCGTTCACCTGGTGGGGAAGCAGCTCCTCTATGCGCTGCCGTGCGCTCTCGAAGAGGGACCGTATCTTCCTCACGCGCCTGGGAAAGAACTCGTGCGCTTCCTCGAGCAGGGACTGCTCGTCCCCGTTGCCGCCCTGCGCGTTCGGGCCGAAGCTCTTGAGCGAATAGTGCTCCTCCTTGAGGATTGACACCTCGTGGAAGATGTTCGACACGTACTTGTCGAAGCTGTCGGTGGAGTCCATCGTCCGGAACATCCCGTGCGACATCTCCTTGAGGCTCACGAGGTAGTCGTCCCTGAGCATCTCCAGGGCCTTGAGGTCGAGGAGCTCGGAGACCTCGTCCGCGGTCAGCTTGAGGACCTCGCGGGGGACCCCGAGCTTCTTCGACCACGAAATCACCTTCTTCTCGTACTGGTCGTACTGCCAGAGGAAGGTCCTCTTGGCGATGAAGAAGGTCCTCATGAGCTCCCAGAACGTGAAGTCCGGCACTGCAGCGCCCAGTTAAAAATCTCTGCGGCTCCTGCGGCGGGGCGCGGAGCCGCGACATGGGCTCCGCCGTTCCCGCTGGACTGGCCGCGGTCGATTTAATATTGTTGCGGAGCGTTCTCCTGTCAACTGTTTTATGCCGACCTGCGCGTGGAGGCTGGCAGCATGCGTCAATCTGGAATCCCGCCCCGGCCCCGGATGGGGCCGGCCTCGGCCGTCGCGAGGATTGCCGCGGCGGCCGCCCTCGCCCTCGCCGGCTCCTGCGGGGACCAAAGCGGCGGGCCGGCTCCCCGCCCCGCGTCGCCTCCGGAAGCCCGGGCGGGGAGGTTCGACCGCGAACGGGCGTTCGACAACCTCCGCCGAATCGTGCAGTGCGGCCCCAGGTCGCCCGGATCGAAGGGCTCCGCCATGGCACGGGACCTGTTCCTGCAGGAGTTCGGATCACTCGGCGCCGGTATCATCGTGCAGGACTTCAAGGTCGTCGACCCGGAGGAAGGCGCCGAATACGCCATGTGCAACCTGATTTTCAGGTTCAGGCCGGGGCCGGGGCCGCGAATCCTGCTCGGCACGCACTACGACACGAGGAGATACGCCGACCTCGACCCGAATCCGGAGAGGAGGCGGGACCCGGTCCCGGGCGCAAACGACGGCGGATCCGGCGCCGCGGTGCTGATGGAGATTGGCAGGATTGCGTCGGCGGACCCTCCCCCCTGCGGAATCGACATAGTGTTCTTCGACGGGGAGGATTTCGGCAGGCCTGGGAACGACATGTACTGCCAGGGGTCGAGGCGGTTCTGCGGCAGTCCGCCGTACGCAGCGCAGGGGAACACCGTGGCGGCGGTGATTATCGACATGGTCGGGGACCGCAATCTCGAAGTCTTCAGGGAGGGGATCTCCTGTGATCACTCGAAGGTCCTGGTAGACGAGGTGTGGAAAGCCGCGGCCAGGGCCGGCGCGGCCGCTGTGTTCAGGGACGAGGTCAGGTACAGGATTTCCGACGACCACGTGCCGCTGCACGATGTCCTGGGCATCGACTCGGTGCTGGTGATTGACTTCGATTACGCGGGTTATTTCCACACGACATCGGATACAATCGACAGGTGCTCGGCGCAGAGCCTCGGCCTCGTCGGGGAGACGCTGGCCGAATTCGTCTACGGCCGCAGGCCCGGGGACGGGAGATGAATGGATTGACCGACATGCCGGCAGCCGGGACGGCGGAAGAGATCCGGAGGCAGCGGGCGAAGCTCGCCCTCCTTGCGTTCGTTTCCGGCGCCGTCCTCATGGGCCTGGAGGTGGCCGGGTCGAGGATTCTATCGCCGCACTTCGGCGGGTCGATATACGTCTGGGGAGCAATCCTGTCCGTGTTCATGTCGGGCCTTGCGGGCGGATACTTCGCCGGCGGGACTCTGTCGGACAGGCATCCGCGGATGAACGCGCTGGGATTCCTCGCGGGCGGCGCCGGGATGGCCGTCCTGGTCGTGCCCCTCCTCGGCGACGCTGTCTGCGCGCTGGCGGCTCCCGCAGGGCCGATGTGGGGGCCCCTGATTTCGGCCGCCCTCCTGTTCGCGGCGCCGTCGTTCCTCATGGGCATGGTGTCCCCGTTCTGCCTCAGGCTCTTCGCGCGGGACCTGAGGACCGCCGGCTCGGCTGCCGGAGGCCTCTACACCATCTCGACCATAGGAAGCCTGGCCGGGACTTTCCTGTGCACGTTCTTCCTCATCCGCATACTGTCGACGAGCTCGATAATGATTGTCCTGGGCATGTCGCTCGCCGCGGCCGGCGCCGCCGTCATGCGCAAGAAGACTCCGGCCTTCGCCGTGTACGCGATATCCGCGACGGTGTTCACCACGGTAATCCTCACGTTCCCCGCGGCGCGCATCGAGCTCAGCGAGGACGAATCCGAGGCCGCGGACGTGATTGAGGAAATCGAGACGCCTTACCACCGGATATTCGTCGTGGAGGGCGAGAGCCTGTACGGGTTCGAGCCCGCCAGGTACCTCCAGTTCGACCGGTACAAGGAGAGCGGAATCATCCTGAAGGAGCCATACGACTCCGCCACGAAGTACACGGACCTGTTCCACCTGGTGTTCCTGTTCAATCCGAAGCCGGAAAAGGTGCTGTTCGTCGGCGGAGGGGGCATGATCGGGCCCAGGATGTTCGCGGACAACTACCCGTTCGTGCGCAGGATTGACGTCGTGGAGATTGACGGCGCGGTCGTTGAAACCGCCGAGAAGCACTTCCATTTCACGAGGGGCGGAGCAATCGGCGTCCACACGGTGGACGGCCGCGTCTTCCTCGCGGGGTCCGGGGATACCTACGACGCCGTCTTCCTGGACATCTTCTCGGCGGGAGGCAGGATTCCGTTCCACATGACAACCGTGGAATTCTTCGCCGAGGTGAGGAAGAGACTGTCGCCCTGCGGCGTGTGCATCATGAACGTCATCTCGTCCGTGGACGGGAAGAAGTCGAAGATATTCCACGGCATCAGGAAGGCCTTCGAGGCGACGTTCGGCCAGACCTACGCGTTCCCGAGGCTCTACCACAGGATTCAGGGGATGAGCGACTTCGACAGGGAGACGTCGAGGAACGTATTCATGGTCGGCACCGTCCGGGGCGACAGGCTGAGCCGCTCCGAGATAGAGGCCCTCGGCGGAAAGCTGACCAGGGACGGAGCGATTCCCTCGAAGTTCGAAATCGACATGCACTCCCGCAATCTGCTGGACTCCGGGGACCCGCCGGAACGGGGGGACGTCGACGCCCCGACCGACGAGTTCAACCCCATCGAGCTGTGGAAATTCTGGTAGCGGCGCCGCAGTTGCCCTCCGGGACTATGCCGGCTATAATGTGGTTTTGCCCCCATCCATGCGGATTGCTGCTCGATGACGGGGCCCGGTGACTTTGGCGCTTTGCGACCCCATGGTGAGCTATTCCAGGCTGCTGAACGAGATCACGAAGCGTTTCGGATCCGCCCTCTCCGTCCCCGGAGGCGAGAAGATGGCGGCGGACCCGGCGCAGGAAGTCCCGGCCGAGCCGTCGGCCGGGAGCCGGGATCTCCCTATCCAGCCGGCCGGCCATTCCGATTCGGACCCGGGGCCGAGGACCAGGGAGATTGACTCGGAATACCTGGCCAGGGTTTTCCGGGACGAGCTGGATGCGGCTCAAGTCAAGCCGCGCGGAAAGGAACCCCCGGGGCAGACTGCGAAAGACGGCGGGGAGGGCCCGGGGCCGTTCCGCAACCACGCGGAACTCCTGAAGTTCGCCTCCGGGCTGATTGCCGACATCGAAGCCTCTTTCAAGGCTGCAGGACGGATTGGATAAGGAGAGAAGGAGCAGTATAAGATGGCAACGGCAAAGGACGTGAGAAAGGGTACCGTAATAATGGACGAAGGGGAGCTGTTCCAGGTCATCGAATCGCGGCATGTCACGCCGGGCAACCTCAGGGCGTTCGTGCAGATGAAGCTCAAGAACATCCTGAAGGGCCAGCTCATCCAGAAGAGGTTCTCCTCGACCGAGACGGTCGAGATTGCATATCTTGACATGAGGGACTCGGAGTACCTTTTCAAGGAAGGCGACGCCTTCGTGTTCATGGACAAGGAGAATTTCGAGCAGTACCAGCTCACCGCGGACATCGTCGGCGAGCTGATGGGATTCGTGAAGCTCAACACCGAAGTGAAGGTCACGCTTCACGAAGGCAAGCCGGTTTCGCTCGAGCTCCCGTCCTCCGTGGTCCTCGAGATTGTGGAAACCGAGCCGGGGATGAAGGGCAACAGCGTGACGAACGTTTTCAAGTCCGCTAAGCTCGAAACCGGCCTCGAAATCAAGGTCCCGCTGTACATGGATATCGGCGAGAAGGTCAGGGTCGACACCCGGACCGGCGAG
>JBFZBV010000441.1:0-4776 GCA_041308285.1 Planctomycetota bacterium
CGGCCCTGGCGGCCGCGTTTCCGGGGGAGAGGCCCGAGCCGGCGGGCGTCTGCGAAGCCAGGATTGTCTTCGACCTCAACCGGGCTTCCGCCGAGGAGCTCTGCCTGATTCCTGGCATCGGCCCGTCCCATGCCGCGAAAATCGTCCGGTACCGCGAAAGCGGGGGCCCCTTCTCCTCGCCGTCCGACCTGAGGCTCGTCCCCGGGCTCCCGCGCTCCGCCGCGGCGGCCGCGGAACGGCACGTGTCGGCCGGTCCCCCGCCGGCGGGAAAGGACCCGCGGCGTTGAAGCGAAGCCTGCTCAAAGGCGTCTTCCGGGGCCTGGTTTTCTACGCGATACCCCTGTCCACGGCCTGCCTGGCCGCGGCGATGGTCTACTCCCCCTCCGCGGCAAGGGACCTCGTCGGGAGGCCGGTCTTCCAGGTGTTTTTGGTCCTGACCGTCGCCGTCTCGGGGATTGCGGCCGCCACGAGGGCGTGGCTTAACATCTCGAGGGCGAGGAGCGCCATGCTCAGGAAAGAGCTCGTCTCGTCGGTCGCGCTCAGGAGATCGAGGGAGGCCGACCTGAAGACCCTCAGGCGCGAGGTCGAGCTCCTGTCGGCCATCAGGGAGATAGGAGTCATCGTGAACGCCGACGACGAGTTCAAGGACGTCATCTCGAAGGTGCTCGAGGTGGTCGCCGGCGCAATGAAGGCCTCGGACCTGGTCCTGTACCTGGTCGACCGGGATTCGCGGGGAATCGAGCCGGCCGCGAGGAGGATCCGGGGCGAGACCACGTTCAAGAGGAAGCTCTCCGGTCCGCCGACGCTGCCCGGCCGCGTCACCGAGGCGCTGGAACACCGGATGATGATGAAGGACTTCGACGGGGGAGTGCCCGTCCTCACCCTCCCCCTGGTCGTGGCGGGGGAGGCGGTGGGCGCCCTGAAGGCGACGCTGCAAATCGACGAGGAGGGGGAGAACGCCGTGGCGCAGATTGGGCACTGCGAGAACTTCCTGAAAGGCCTGGAAAGGCACCTCGCCCTGGCCATAAAGGCGCCGTCCCTGTACCACCGCGCCGTGGTCGACGCCCTCACGGGCCTCTTCTCGAGGAGGCACTTCGAGAACCAGATTGCGGGCTATTTCAAGATATCCAAGAGGCGCGCGACACCCTTAGGATTCATCATCTGCGACATAGACCACTTCAAGAAGGTCAACGACACTTTCGGCCACCAGACCGGCGACATCGTGCTGAACCAGGTCGCCAGAATCATCCAGAAGGAAATCAGGGAATACGACTCCGCATACAGGTACGGCGGGGAGGAGATGTGCGTCATACTGCCCCACACCGAGATGGACGACTCCTTCGCCATCGCCGAGAGGATTCGCGCCAGGGTCGAGTCGAAGCCGTTCAAGAGCGACAGGGGCGACAAGGTCCCGGTGACGCTGAGCCTCGGCGTGGGCGCGTTCGCGCCGTGGATGGAGCTCCCGGGCGACCTCGTGGCCCGCGCGGACCAGGCCCTCTACAGGGCGAAGGACGGCGGGCGCAACAGGACCGAGAAGGCGAGGACTTCCCTTGAGGGGCCGCGCGCCGCCGACCCGGGGAATCCCGATTCCACGGCCGCGGCGAAAACCGGCCGGACGGAGCGGAGATCAACCAGGAAGCGCCCCGCAGGGCCGGGCGGGGCCGGCGCCGAGGAGCGGGCATGAAGCAGGAGCGCGAAGAGGGGCGCCTGCCGCCCTGGTTCAGGCGCCCGATTCCCGAGGGAGGGAACGTCCGGAAGGTCAAGGGCCTCCTTACGGACCTCGGACTGCGCACCGTCTGCCAGAGCGCCCTCTGCCCGAACCTCGGGGAATGCTTCGCCGCCAACACGGCGACGTTCCTGATAATGGGGCCGTCCTGCACCCGCGGGTGCCGCTTCTGCGCCGTCGAGACCGCCCCGCCGGCCCCCCTCGACCTAGACGAACCGCGCAGAGTGGCCGAAGCCGCCCGCAGGATGGGCCTGTCGTACGTGGTCGTCACCTCCGTCACGCGCGACGACCTCCGCGACGGAGGGAGCGGCCATTTCGCCGAGACCGTCCGGCTCCTCGGGGAAATCCCCGGAGTCAGGGCCGAAGTCCTGGTCCCCGACTTCCGGGGCCGGCGGGAGAGCATCGCGGAGGTGCTGGAATCAGGGCCGGCGGTGTTCAACCACAACATCGAGACCGTGCCCGGGCTGTACTACAGAATCAGGCCGGGCGCGGACTACAGGATATCCCTGGACGTCATCAAGTACGCCAAATGGGTGAATCCCGGAACCGTCACGAAGTCCGGGATGATGCTCGGGCTCGGCGAGGAGGCCGCGGAGGTGAGGGGGGTCCTTGCGGACCTCCTCGACGCCCGGTGCGACATCGTGACCATCGGCCAGTATCTCCGGCCTTCCGCGCGGCATGCGAAGGTCGAGCGCTACGCGCCGCCGGAGGAATTCGACATGTGGAGGGCCGAGGCCCTTGCAATGGGATTCAAGGCGGCCGCCTCGGCCCCGCTCGTGCGCAGCTCCCACGGCGCCCGGGAGCTCTGGGCCGAGGCCGTCCGGCCGAAGGGAGGCCCGGGCTGCTCCGGGGAAAAGACGTGACGGGCATAGGCGTGACCCATGCGAAGTACTGGGAGGCCATCCGGGCGAAGGGGGCCGGGAAAGCCGCGGCCGACGCCGGATGCAGGGAGGCCGCAGGAGCGGTCGTCGTGCCCCTTGCCGGCGCCGAGATATCGGTGCACCCGGCCGCCCGCAAGATATCCGGGCCCGACGGCGCCCCCGCAGGATTCCTCGAGTCGATTGTCGCCGTGACCTACCTCGCCATGGCCGACGGCAGGCCCCTCTCGGGCCAGTGGGTCTCCGAGAAGATGCTGCCCCTGGGCGACGTCTATTTCCGGGGGAGCCATTCGATTCCGTTCGGCATCATCCTGGACAGGTTCTCGTGCGATCCGGACGCGTTCCGTGCCGCCCTCGGAGCAGTCGGAGGATCGCCGGACGCGTTCGGCGACTTCGGCGCCCGCATCCCGGCCCTGCCGATGGTCCCCATGAGGGTCGGAATCTGGGGCAGGGACGACGAGTTCCCGGCGGAAGGAAGGGTGCTGTTCGACTCGACGGCGACGGACTACCTCATGCTCGACGGCATCCTGACGCTGGCCGGAATCGTGTTCAGGCGCCTCGCAGGAGCGTAATCGATTCCTGCTCGCCATGCAGCAGGGTCTTTTTTTGATCCTGATTGACCCGATGGCGCTGCGCGCCGAAACTGATTCACCTGATGGTGAATTGCATCGCTGATTCCGCCACCAGCGATGCAGGAGATTCTGGAGCTAATCAACAGCCCTCGCCGACCGATAGAGGTTCCTGAATGAGGCACATTACTAAGAATCGCACACCAATCACCAAGAATCGCACGCCTTTCAAGATGAGACCTGGATTGAAGTATCTCTGCAATCTGCCGGGATGCATATCTCGGTCCGAGAACCATCAGATTGTGTCCATCCTCAGTAGTTGGGGCGTGCCCGTGAGCCAAGTTCCGTTGTCTTTTCCCGGTGAGGAACTTTACAATGAACTCTCGTGGAGTTGAGGCAATCGGAATAGAAGGGTCATATGGGAAATCCTGGGCAGAGGGGATTGATGGAACCGAGCAAGAGTTCTAGTTGATAATCATGGGGGAGGTTGGGTAGTCACCTGCCCTCCCCTATTTGATTCTATGAATAGAACATACATTACAGTCGGTCTTACAACAATCGTCCTTGGGCTCGTCATGATCATTCTCCTGACGAGAGACAGCGTATCAACAATTGAAATTGATAGAACTGAGCATGCAAATTCGCAAGACACAGGAGATGTCCCATCATCTCAAACAGAACATGGCAGCAACTCGTTTTCATCAACAAGTAATACTCCGACACCTGTGCCGAATAGCATCAATACAGCGTATGTGGGGGAGATATTCGGAATTGTCATAGATGCAAGTTCCTCACCGGCGCCAGACTACCGCATCTATCTTTATTCAACAGTTGGTCAACCTCTCAGAACGAACAGACCCTATACCGTACAGACTGGAAAGGATGGCCGGTTTAGATTCCCTAACCTGATGTTTGACTCTTATCGACTCCGGACCTTCTCAGAGACCGATGTCATTACTATCGATATCAAACTCGACGCCACTCAGCCAAAGAAGCAAGTCACGCTGCAGTTTAAAGAACCTGGAGCAGTGTCTGGTGTAGTTAGAGACCCGCAGGGTGTTCCCATTCAAAATGCAAAAGTGCGCGTATGGCTTGGAAAGTCAAGTTCATACATGATAAATCCAGCTGGGTTCAAGTGTGCGATAATAGTTGAGACGGATGAATCAGGCAGATTCCATGTTGACCAAGTACCTCCCGGGGAAAAAGTGGCAGTCTTAATTATAAAGAAAGGATACGCCCAGAAACTCGTTCCGCTAATTGCGGTGCGGGAAGGCAAGACGACATATCTTGATATTCAAATCGAATTCGGATCGAAAGTTCTTGGGCGAGTTGTCCTGGCAGATATTCCATCCCAGCCTTCATCTCCTGAGGTGTGGATAGGATACGTGACACGAGAGTTCGATGAAGAGGGTGAGATTCAGTTTGCTTATCAGAAGGACCTGGCGCTTGTAGAGAAAGACCTAAGCTTTGAAATTGATATTGAGCGGTTCTCTGAGGAATCAACCCTGTTTATAAGGGCAATCGGATATAGACCCAGGTGGATTCCTCTATCGAAAGTATTTAGTGGTGACCAGCACTCAGTATCGGTTGTCCTAAACGAGGC
>JBFZBV010000442.1:0-2802 GCA_041308285.1 Planctomycetota bacterium
TTGATGCACTTAATGCGGCTTCTGCGGGTTTCACTCCGCTCCCAAGGGTTCTGCGAAGCCTCCGCCAGCAGTTTCAGGCGAAGCAGAAGCGCACAGGCCGCTGGGCGAAGGCGGGGTGGAGCGAATGGGAGGGCGAGGGTCATCCCGAGCCACTCGTATTCGATGCGAAGTGGCTCAGCGGAGCTTCGCCCTCCCCCGGGTCTGAGTCCGGGACGTCCCCCCGAACCTTCTCAGGCCACGCAATTGGGAGCTCGGCCCTCCAGAAGCTCACCTTGGTTTCAATGGTTATTTGCGCAGCCTCTCAGCGTTTCCAGGAATCACTCAGCGGTCTCAGCGCTTCTCACTTCGTGGGGTCGGCGACGCGGCCGATGAAGAGGATCGAGGACGTCTTCTCGTCCCTCAGCAGGAACATGAACGGCCTGTCGGCCTTGAACACGACAGGCTTGACCTCGTCCGCCGATTCACCTTCCATTGAGACCGCCGTTGCGGCGGCCGCCTCGGTCCCTTCCTCGTTCACTTCCACGAACGCCTTGTGGACCACGATGCCGATTGAGATTTCGCCCGTCCCGGCCATGCCGGAGAAATCCGCAGCCGCAGGATTGAACGCGTCCTTCATCCCCATGGACTCGAGAGTCTCTTTCAGGTTCAAGGCGGACTCGATTCTGAATTTTGGCAGCGACACCTCCACGTCCTCCCACTTCAGGGCGCGCAGGAGGGCCGCCAGCTTTTCCGGCTTGAGATCCTTCTCGAGCCCGGCGATGCCCGACGACGGTTCGGGGAGCAGGACGAGCATGTTCAACTCCCTCCCGATGTAAGGCATGGCGAGGATTTCCACGCCGCGCGTCTTCGCGTACCTGAATGTCTTGGTGAGCCGCATGAACCGCGCCGCGACGGTCGCGGACTCCGAGACGTGGAAAGGCCCCTCGGCAGTCGCCGACTTCTCGAAGGGCTCCTCCCACGCGGCCTTGAAATAGACCGCGTTGACCAGGACGAGCCTCGTCAGTTCGGTGACCGAGCCCTTGGACAGGAGGTCCTTTATCCTGTCCGCGGTCTTGTTCTCGACCCACGCGTTTATCTCGATCCTCGCCTTTTCCGGGTCCGCCCCGAAATCCGTCTCCACCAGGCCGGCGCCGTAGCTCGCGGCCGCGAGCTTCCTGAACCCCTCCTCGAACGGGTATCCCCTGCGGCCCCACAGCGAACCGGCAATCACGAGTTCGAACGGCTTCCTGCCCGCGTCCGGGTCGTCCTCCCAGCGCCCCTTGTACTTCCTGGAGTTGAGATCCTCGATGAGCTTCCCGAAAGCGGGGTGCAGCTTCTCGTCCGGATCGGGCAGGCCGAGGAGGGCCGCCATCTCGACGCGGGTGTTGCCCCTCGCTCCTGCCATGGTCATGGCCAGCGCGGCGGACACGCTGAACGGGGAGAAGAACAGGTTGCCCCCGGCTCCGCCGACCTTGGCGTAGAGCGCGAAGGCGAACGTCTCGTTGCCCTTCGCGACGGCCGCCATGGCCCTGGCATCCGCCGCAGGGGGCTCGTCCGCGAACGCCGCGGAGGCCGCGGCGAAGACAACTGCAGCAAGGACCGCACATGCAAACGACTTCATCGCGCCCTCCTTCAGGACTTTCGCTCCCCAGGGCCGCCGGGGCCCGGATATTGCGGAGCGCGGCGCAGCCCTGCGCCAGGCCCGCCCCGCGACACGCACAATTTCGCTCTTTTGCGCTGCGGTTTCAACGGCATTTCCCCTTGATTGGGTCCGCGGCTTGAATTAGCTTGGACCCCGTGAGCCGGGCCCGGGAAACCGGGACCCGAAACCGCCTTCGGCCGCGGCCGAAGCCATGGAGGACGAGATGAGCCTGATTGTGATTGTCCTTGTTTCAATCGTTCTGCTTGGAACCGGATACGTCGCGTACGGGCGCTTCCTCGGCAGGATTTTCAGAATCGACCCCTCCGCCTCCACGCCGGCCGTGGACATGGCCGACGACGTGGACTACATCCCGACGGACAAGAAGTACCTCATCACCCAGCATTTTTCGGCCATTTCCGCCGCCGGGCCCATAGTGGGCCCGATACTCGCCGGAGCGATGTTCGGCTGGGTTCCCGCCCTAATCTGGATGATTGCCGGGTCGATTTTCATCGGGGGGGTGCACGACTTCGGAGCCCTGATAGCCTCGGTCAGGCACAAGGCCAGGTCGATTGCCGAGGTCGTGCGCGAGCACACCTCGAAGCACTCGTACGTGCTCTTCCTGATATTCGTGTGGATTGCAATCGTCTACATCATAATCGCGTTCACGGACATCGTGGCGAACTCCTTCATCGGCATCCAGAAGATGGAGGACGGGAGCGAGATAACCGGCGGGGCGATAGCGTCCTCCTCGCTCATGTACCTCTGCCTGCCCGTGGTGATGGCGCTGCTCATGCGCTACGCCAAGCTCAACCTCTACGTGGCCACGGCGATATTCCTGCCGCTCATAGGGGTGGCGATATGGGCGGGCCGCTACGTGCCCATAGAGCTGGCCGGGATATTCGGATCAGACGCCGCGGCGCTCAAGGCATGGGACCTGATACTGCTCGCGTACTGCTTCGTCGCGTCCATAGTGCCCATGTGGCTCCAGCTGCAGCCCCGCGGGCACCTCGGAGGGTTCTTCCTGTTCTTCGCCCTGGGCGGCGGCCTCGTCGGCATCCTGATTGGCGGGGAGACCGCCAGGTACCCGGCGTTCACAGGATTCACGACCGCCAAGGGCGAAACCCTGTTCCCCCTCCTGTTCATCACCGTGGCGTGCGCCGCATGCTCGGGATTCCACTCGC
>JBFZBV010000443.1:0-3938 GCA_041308285.1 Planctomycetota bacterium
CGAGCCCAGGGTCGGGAGGAAGGCTGCGGCAGCGGGAATCGCCGCGGCGGCCGCCGCCCTCGCCCTGGTCGTGACGCTAATCGTCCTGTCCGGCGGCTTCGACCTCTCCGGGGGCGGAACCGAGGAACCCGACCGGACGCCCGTGCCAATCGACGACGGCAAGGGACTCGAGCACCTCAACCCGGGCGTATCCAGCCCGGCGACCGGCGACAAGCCCGCGGTGTGCGTCGTGCTCGACTTCGAGAACCTCCAGAACAACGAAGACCTCGCGTGGCTCAGGGTCGGGGTGGCGGACATGCTCATCACCGACCTCGCCAGAATCGAGTGGCTCAAGGTCTACTCCCGCGAGACGGTACAGGAGAAGCTTTCCGCGCTGGCCGCCAAGGGCCTGGCGGCCGCGGACGCGGTGAACAAACTGGCCGACGACCTCAAGGCCGACATACTCGTGAGAGGGCACTACGTCATGGTCGGCAAGAAGGTCAAGATTGACATCAAGGTCATCTCGCGCTCGGACGGCCTCATAGTCCTCTCGGACAACGAGCTGGGGGTGGAGGACGAGCTCCTCGACATGGTGGACAGGCTCTCGCGCAAGATACGGACGAACCTCGAGGCGAAGTTCGCCAAGAGCCGCCGCGAGCCCGGCCAGAAAGGCGACGACACGCCGAGGATCGGCAAGGATGCGGGGCTGGTCAGCAACCTCCTGACAATCGAAATCCCCGGAGCCGCCAAGGCCGGTCTCGAGGAGATGCAGAGCCCTGAAGACATGGCGGCGGTCATGAAGCACCTCAACGAGCAGCTCGGGAAGATGATTAAGGCCATGGAGATGAAGGACGGGGGCAGCGTCACTTCCGTCGCGGTTCTCAAGGAGAACCTGAAGAAGATGGAGGATTTCGGCCGGAGCCGCGAATCGCGCAACGAGAAGCAGATGAAGGACAGGATCGAGGGAAGCGAGGGTGAGGTCGGATCGCCGGCCGCAAGCCCCGCCCCGTCCCCCGAGGCCGACAGCAAGGACAAGGACAAGGCCGACGGCAAGCTCAGGCGCGCAGGCGAACCGCGGCCGGGGGCGGACGCGGGCAAGGAAGGATCCGCAAAGGACGCGGAAGCCGGCGAGCATGCCAAGGCCGGAGCGGCATCCGAGCCCACCGGGGAGGACAAGGCGGAGGAGGAGGGGAAGCCGGGCAATGCGGGGGCGAAGGGGAAGTCGGACGAGGCGGATGCGAAGGAGAAGTCGATGGTCGCCGGCGATTCTCCGGATCAGGAAAGGAAGAGCCAGAAGTCCCTGGCAGCCGAAGGCAAGGTCCCGCCCGCCGGGTACGCGGCCGGCTCCAGGTCCGGCAGACGGCTCAGGGTCGAGCTGTCCAAGAACAACGTGCTCAAGGCGTCCAAGCTCTCCTACAACGCCCAGATACTCATCGAGCGCGACGGCAGGAACCCCGAGGCCCTGTCCATGGCCGCCGCTATGCTGAGCGAAGCCCTCGACACCGAGCCGAACCTCGCTTCCGCCCGGAACATGATGAAGCAGATTGTGAAGCTCCTCGCGGAAATCCAGCAGGACGGCAAACCGATGGAAACCAAGTAGACCGGCCGAGGTTGGCAATCAAAGGACCGGCGGGATGCGAAAGCCCCGCCGGTCCTTCCGTTTCCCGGTCTTCCGGCGGGCGTGACAGCCGCTGGACCGGAGCCTGCCGAACGTGTACCATGCCGTGGCGCCTTCGGCGCGCATCAGGGACGTCTTGACGAGGTTCCCATGGAAAGAGATTTCCTGCTTCCAATCCAGATTACAGCCCAGAACCTCGACGACGCCTGGCACCAGGCCATAAGGCAGTGCTTCCAGTTCGGCACGGAGTACACCGTCGAGCACGGGTCCTACGAGGGCCAGAAGCGGTTCGAGTTCGACTTCGTGTCGATTCTCGTCAAGAGGCCGTGGGAGCAGATTGTGCCGGTCCTCCCCGAGGGGCTGCCCATACCGCCTCCCGCCTCGATCGAGCAGGTCGAGAAGTACATGGCCGACTATCTATACGCCGACGCCCTCTCGCTCAACGAGGACTACAGGTACGGCGAGCGGCTGGTGGCGCCGAAGTTCCGCAGGGTGAGCCGGCCGAACCTCAAGGAGAAGCACGTGACCGAGGGCCCACCGGTCCCCATGGGAGTGGACCAGGTGCGCGAAGTGGTCCGCATATACCGCGAAGCCGGCTACGAGACCAACCAGTGCACCATGGAAATCGCCATGCCCAACGACATCCTCCTTCACGACCCGCCGTGCTGCAGGCTCATCGACACGCGAGTCAGGTTCGGAAGGCTCCACTTCGTAATCTACTTCAGGTCCTGGGACCTCTACGCGGGATTCCCGGTCAACCTCGGCGGGATGGAGCTCCTTAAGCAGATGATGGCGGACGAGATCGGCGTGCGCAACGGCAGCATGGTCGTGGCCTCCAAGGGCCTCCACATATACGAGCAATACTACCCGCTTGTCGAAAGCCAGACCCGGATGACTCTCGAGAGGCTCCGGGCCGAGGGCCGCGAAAAGATTGCCAGGATGGGGCTTGCGTGATTCGGAAGCTTCTCGCGATTTACGGGAGCCCGAGGGCGGGTTCCAATTCCTCCGGGCTGCTCGACGCGGCCGCGGGGGTTTTCGAGCGTTCGGGCTTCGAAATCGACAGGATTAGGACTGCGGGCGCGGCAGTGGGCCCGTGCAGGGGCTGCCTCGCATGCGAAAAGACCGGCCGGTGCGTGCAGGACGACGCCATGGCACCCTTCTACGGGAAGCTCCTCGACGCTGATCTCATCTTCTTCGCCACGCCGGTCTACTTCTATTCCGTGCCGGGCCCCGCGAAGATTTTCATGGACCGCTGCCAGGCTCTCTGGGCGCTCAAGTACCGGTTCCCGGACCGCTTCGCGCAGGTCTCGAAGCCTGGCCGCATGGGATACGCCATCGGCGCGGGCGCGACCAGGGGCAAACGGCTCTTCGAGGGCATGCGCCTGACGTTCAGGTACTTCTTCGACGCGGTCGGCGCCGAGTTCAAGGACATGATTGAGTTCCGCAGACTCGAGAACTCCGGCGATTACTTGAAGGACCCCGGCTGCGTGAATGCGGTCCTCGAGTGGGCGGAGGAAATCAGGATATCCGTAGACGGTCCCTGCCGTGCCGAATAGTCACTTCGCCAGAATATAAAAGAAAGAGGGCTGCAGGAAGAAACCCGGGTTCGAGGGCCAATCAAACAACAGGTTTCTTCACCCCAACAGCAGCCCTCCCCCTCCAGTTTTATTTACTTTTTAGTTAATGCCCGAGCCAAAAAAAAACTTCCCCAAGCTCTGGAATGAATTATATAATGAAATGCAGGAAAAGTCAAACGGAAAATTAACTTTTTAGTTAAATCATGAAATTCGCGGAAGCGCTCAAGGCGCAGAGGTCGGCGGCGGGTCTGAGGCAGACCGAACTTGCGAAGCTGTGCGGCCTGACTGCGTCGTACATTTCCCTGCTCGAGAGCGGCAAGAAGCCGCCGCCTTCGGAAAAGGTGGTCCGGAAAATCTCCGCGGCCCTTGGCAAGGATCCCTCGACCCTTCTGGAGCTTGCCGGCCTGGAGAGGGTGCCTGAGACCGTGAAGAACAAGGTCGAGAGCCTGGAGACCGGCCTCAGGCGGCAGAGGAGGATTAGCAGGCAGCTCATGCAGACCATGATGCCTCCGTCGTTGTTCAACGAAGGCTACGAGGCGGCGGTGGAGGGGATTATCGAGGGGATTGGCAAATCCTCCGCGAAGGTGAGGAGCTTTCTTTCGAGGCTCAGGGGCTCGTCGGCCGTGGATCCAGCGAAGAAGAGCCTCGAGTTCATGGAATATCTCGAGGGTCTTGGCGAGGAGGACAGGGAAGCGGTTCTCAAGAAGCTGGGCTCGGCGTTCTCGATGGCAGGGGGAACGATGGCCCCGGTTCCGCGGATGCTG
>JBFZBV010000444.1:0-2664 GCA_041308285.1 Planctomycetota bacterium
CCTGAGGGCGTGAATCTGCGAGATCGTGACGAGGTCGTTGTGGCCGCCCGGGTCGTAGTCCTGGTACCAGCATCCCGTCTCGTCCTGTGCGGACTCGACGAAGGCGGTGGCCCTCATCACCGCCTCCTTGATTCTCACGTTGTCCTCCCTGCCCAGCATGCCGTATATCTGCGTGAGGAAGAGGACCGAGAAGGCGTGGCCGAAGGCGCGGCGCTCCTCGCCGGCCCTGCTTATGTACCCCTCGCGGCTCACGTAGCCGAGGAGGCTCCTCGTGTAGGTCAGGATGTGGGGCGCGAACCTGCCGCGCGCGGGGTGCCCGTACCCCACGAGCGAGAGCCCGGCCATGGCGGACACCGCCAGGGCGTACTCGCTCTCCTCCCACAGTCCCGACTTGCCCTGGCGCGAGGCGACGTAGTTGAGGCCCCTGAGGATTGCGCGCTCGGCCGCCTCCGCGTTCGCCGCCTCTGCGTCCTCGGAATCGCGTCCCGCCCTCGAAGGGCCTTCCGCGCCCCAGAGGCCGCCCGCGCAGAGGAGCAGCGCCGAGACCGCCGCCGCCCGCATGATGCCGCCCAGCGACAACACCCTTCGCTCAGCCATCCCGTCTCCGCAACGTCACTCCAGCTTGAAGCTCCCTATCTGCTTCTGGAGGTCCATGAGTTCGGCGTCCATGTCGGAACAGCAGCCGAGGATTCTGACCATCCGTTCCCTCTCCCCGTCGTTGCCGGGAATCTGGTCCGTGAGGAGGCGGTAGAGGGCGGTGGAGTTGAGGGGAATCGCGTAGAAGAGGTCCTCGAAGGCCTGGCGGGTCAGGACGAACGTTCCGCCCGGGGAGGACAGCTCGAAGCCGTCGCCCCGCTTCTGGACTTTCATCAAGGCGCACCTCCATGCATCAAAATCCGCAGGTGTCGGGACGGGGGCACACGCCTTTCCCGGCCGGTACGGGAGTGATTCTATCATTTCCGGCCGGCGCATTCCATCTGGACCGCAGGCGGCGGGGCAGGCGTTTTCTCTTCATAAGGCCGGACCGCGGTGATATCATTTCTTCGCCGGCTCCTTGCCGGATTCACGGGGCGGAGGGATTCGCAGAGTCACATGCTGGTTCTGAAGATACAGCTGGGCGACGAATTCATCAGGGATTTCCGTCTCAAGCTGCCGGAAGTGACGGTGGGCAGCGGCCAGGGGTGCACGCTCAGGATGGCGGGCGAGGGCGTGATTGACAGGCACATGCGCCTGGTCGACATCGGCGGCATCTACCATGTCGAGCCTTGCGCGGCCGAGGCCGGAATCAGCCTGAACGGCGTCCAGAGGGCGGCGGGCATGGCCGCAATCCACGCGGGAGACACGATTTGCTTCGCCTGCTACAAGGCGCATGTGCTCGATGCGGCCGAGGACTCCAATGACCCGGACGCCCCGGACAAGCAGTCGTCCGGGTACTATCTCAGATCGCGGGTCCTCAAGGAGCTGCAAATCCCGGACGCCGTCCTCGACCGCCTTGTCCTGTCGGGCGACCTCACGGTGCACCACTACCACGGGTCCGAGGTGTACGACAAGAGCCAGGTGACATCCCTCCGCGACAGGATTCAGGCCCATACCACGAGGAAGATGGAGAGGCTCGACGCCGGCGGACCCGGGACGATGCTGGGATTCAACGAGGTCATGGCGATACTCGGGCTCGAGAGCGCCGTGCTCAACGAATACGTGTCCTCCGGCCGAATCAGGGCCTTCAGGACGGAAGACGAGGTGAGATTCAGGAGCGAGGACGTTTCGGCGCTGCTCAAAAGGGGCGTCGACGCGCCCGCCCCGGACGGGGTCGCGGCGATGATAGACGACGTCTCGACCGGCGCGCTCCTCGACACGTCCGCGGCGGAGATGGATCTCGAGGACGAGGAGACGGCCGAGACCGACGACAGGCCCTGCAGGGAAGCGGCCGGGGCGGCGCAGGAGACGGCCCCGGAAAAGCCCAGGGCGACCTCCCTTTCGGTCCATTATTTCCGGCGGATGTCGCACATGAGGAACTTCCCCATATACATCCAGGGCAGGTGCCGCCTTCCCCTCAGGGTGTCGCCTGCATTCCCTGGATGCCTCTGCGTGCCCGCGGAGGCGGAAATCGGGCCGGCCTCGAACAAGGTCGAAATGTGGGTCACCCCCCTGTCGGTGGGCCCCTGCCCCGCGCCGGCGGTGAACGTCTACTCCGGCGGCAGGCTGGCCGGGAGCATTCCCGTCCCGTTCACGTGCGCAAGGCAGTGGCCTGCGCTCGCCCTCCTGGCCGCCTCGCCGGCCTGGATTCTAATCGGGCTGATTGTCGACATGATTCCGGCCCGGCCCCAGAACCCCCCGCCCCTCCTGCAAAGGGTGCTTTCGGGCTTCAACGGGGCGCTGGGGCTCGGAATCGGGCTGTTCGTCATCACCGTTGCGTTCGGGGTCCTGCTCCACTTCCTCTCGAGGCCCGCCGAGGCCTCCGTCCTGACGGCTAAGATTGACGCATAGTCGCTTAGCCGAAATATCATCGTAGAAATCGAAAGGATACTCCGCTTTTCACGCGCCCCGTACTCGTGCTTTCATGCCGCGTATTCGTTCCCGTCCACGTTTTCGTACACGTACACGACTTGCATGGAACGAGAGGGCGCCGGAGAAGCTCGGATGAGCGAGGGGAAGTGGAAGAGG
>JBFZBV010000445.1:0-3112 GCA_041308285.1 Planctomycetota bacterium
TCCAGCAAACACGCGGTTGAACGATTTCGCGTGCCTAGGTTTGAGTAAATAATCAGGGCAGAAATCAGAGCGGAGCAGGGCCATTGAATTCTGCATTCGCAATGACAATCCCGGGATGTTCTTCGCGCAGCTCTTTGTGAGAGTTCAGCGTTGCAGGGCCATGCCGTGAACCGGAGCTTCGCACGGATTCCCGGGTCCGGCATGCGCCCCGGGGCAGGGTCTCAAGTCTTCTCCACCCGGACCGCGCAGTACTTCGTCTCCGGAATCTTGGCCACGGGGTCCAGGGCCCCGTTCGTCAGGAGGTTCGTCGGGGTCTCGGGGAAGTGGAAGGTCATCGAGACGGAGCCGGGCGGAAGCGTTTCGGAGATTTGCGCATGAGCGACCACGCTACCCCGGCGGGACCGGACGCGGACCTCCGATCCGTTCTCGAGGCCCAGCGACCGGGCGTCGCGGGGATTCATGAGGAGCCGCTCGCGGCCGTCCAGGCGCACGAGGCCCTCGACTCGCCGCGACATGGTGGCGGTGTGGAAGTGGAAGAGGCTGCGGTCGGTAATCAGCACCAGCGGGAACTCGCCGTCCGGCTCCTCGGCCGGGGGGCGGTACGACACCGGGACCAGCCTGGCCTTGCCTCCCGGCAGCGGGAACTTCTCGACGTGGAGTATCGGAGTGCCCGGATGGCCGGGCGTTGGGCACGGCCACTGCACGGATCCCAGGTCGAGCCTTTCGGGCGTCACGCCCCCGTAGGACGGGGTGAGCGACGCGATTTCCCGGAGCACGTCGTCGGGGCCCGCGAAGTCGAATCCTGCAGCGCCCATCGCCTTGGCGAGCATGCATGTGATTCGCCAGTCGGGCTTCGCCTCGCCCGGCGGCGGCACGGCGGCGCGAACGCGCTGGACGCGCCGTTCGGTGTTGGTGAAGGTCCCGTCCTCCTCGGCGAAGGCGGCGGCCGGGAGCACGACGTGCGCCCGGCTCGCGGTCTCGGTGAGGAAGATGTCCTGCACCACGAGGAACTCGAGGGAGTCGAGCGCCTTGCCGACTCCGCCTGCGTCGGCCTCGCTCAAGACCGGGTTCTCCCCCACGATGACCATCGCCCGGATGTCCCCCTTGCCCGCGGCGTGGAAGAACTCGGTGTGCGTGAGGCCGGGTTTCGGGCCAATCGCGCAGCCCCAGGCCGCCTCGAACGGCCGGCGGGCCTCGGCGTCGGAGACGGGGCGGTAGCCCGGGAGGACGTTCGGGAGCGCGCCCATGTCGCAGGCGCCCTGGACGTTGTTCTGCCCGCGCAGGGGATTGACGCCCGCCGACGGCTTGCCCACGTTGCCCGTGATGAGCGCGAGGTTGCTCAGGGCCTTCACGCTGTCGGTGCCGTGGGTGGACTGGGTGATTCCCATGGCGTACAGGATTGAGGCCGGCCGGTTCACTGCGAAGCAGCGTGCCGCCTCGGCAATCCTCTCCCGGGGCACGCCCGTCAGGGACTCGGCGCGCTCGGGACCCATTTCGGCGGCGGACGCGCGCAGCTCCTTGAGGCCCTCGCAGCGCGAGGAGACGAAGGCCTCGTCCCAGAGGCGCTCGCCGAGAATCACGTTCACCATTCCCATAATCAGGGCGACGTCGCTCCCCGGGCGGTGCCGGACGAAGAGATGCGCGTGCCGGCAGAGGTCGATCCTCTTGGGGTTGGCCACGATGAGTTTCGCGCCGCCGCGCACCGCCCGCTTGACCTCGAGGGCGACAATCGGGTGCGCCTTCGTGGTGTTCGTCCCGATTGCGAGTATGCAGGCGGCGCCCGCGATTTCGGCCATGGAGTTCGTCATCGCCCCGCTGCCCATCGTCGCGGCCAGACCGGCCACGGTCGGAGCGTGTCAGAGGCGCGCACAGTTGTCGATGTGGTTGGTTCCCAGCGCGACGCGCGCGAACTTCTGCGCGAGGTAGACCTCCTCGTTCGTGCATTTCGAGGATGCCAGGACCGCGGTGCGGCCGCGCCGGGCGGAAAGGCCCTCCGCCGCGGCGGCGAGCGCCTCGTCCCAGCCGACCTCCTCGAGCTTCCCGTTCTTCCTGACCATCGGGCGCTTCAGGCGGTCCGGGTGGGAGAGGAACCCGTGGCCGAAGCGGCCCTTCACGCACAGCTGCCCGCGGCTCACCGGGCTCCCGGCGTCCCCCCGGGCGGACACCACGCGGTCGCCCCGAACTCCGAGGAGAATCCCGCAGCCGCAGCCGCAGTAGGGGCAGACGGTCTTCACTTCGCGCGAGGGCGGCTCCGCCTCGCGGAATGCCAGCGCGCCCACGGGGCATCGCACGACGCACTCCCCGCACGACTCGCACCGCGACTCGGCGAGCGGCTTGTTCCCGAACGCGCCCACGACGGTGTCGTAGCCCCGGAAGAGGTAGTCAATCGCGGAGACCCCCTGAATCTCCTCGCAGGTCCGGACGCATATCCCGCACAGGACGCATTTTTCCGGGTCCCGGACGAAGAAGGGGTTCGAGAGGTCCTGAACCGCGGCGCGCGAGGGCCTGCGCAGCCGCCTGAACCTCTCCTCGTCGATTCCCACGAAGCGGCTCACCTTCTGCAGCTCGCAATCCGTGTTCTTCCCGCAGGACAGGCATTCGCCCTTGTGCCCGGCGAGTATCAGTTCCAGCACGACCCGCCGGGTCTTGACGACCTCGGGAGTGTCCGTGCGGACGGCCGTCCCTTCCGCCGCGGGCGTGAGGCACGAGGGCACCGTCCTACCCCCGACGTCGACCAGGCAGAGGCGGCAGGCCCCGGCCGGCTTCAGCTCGGGATGGTAGCAGAGATGGGGGATGTAGATCCCGTTCTCCAGGGCCGCCTCGAGGACGGTCCGCCCGGGCCGGGTCCGGACCTCCACGCCGTCCAGGGTGAACTTGACCGTGTCCATAATCGGGTCCTTTCCCTATTTCGCCGGGGCGCGTTTCGCCGCCTCCATGGCCGCCTTGCCGTCCTCCGTATCCAGGTCGCAGCGCAGGCACCGCCGGGCCTCGCGGACGGCCGTTTCCTCGGCGAGGGTGCTCTCGACTTCCCGGATTCCGGCCTTCCGTTCGGCGACCGGGAGGCGGGGCGACTCGGGCCGCTTCGCGCTCTCGATCTCGGCCTCGCTCAGGG
>JBFZBV010000446.1:0-5577 GCA_041308285.1 Planctomycetota bacterium
GCTCTCGTAGGCGCCGATTGCGAGCACCTTCGCCTTTTCGACCGAGGTGATATCGAGCCTGTGCGTGGGGCGCAGGGAAGACCCGACTTCGTAGAAGGCCACAAGCGGAGGGCTTTCGAAAATCCTCGCGGCCGCGATGCAGGCCAGCGCAGTCGCCCGGTGATCCGGGTGTTCGTCGCCCGGAGCCGGACAGTACAGTATCGAAGGCCTGAAAGACCTCATTTCCCCGGCAATCAGGCCGTCGAGGTCGGCGGCGGAATCCAGCCCGCCGTCGGGCAGGTCGAGGCAGGCCCACTCGCGGACGCCCAGCACGTCGAGCGCTTTCTTGAACTCCGCGATTCTCGAAGTTCCTGTCGCGGACGCCCCGTCGGTGAGCAGAAGGACCTTGACCCTGTCGCCCCTCTGGCGGTGCAGGATGATTGCCCCGCCGGGGCCGAGGGTCTCGTCGTCCGGGTGCGGGGCAACGACGAGCGCAGGGCCTTCCGGCGGAGTTCTCAGATATTCGCTTCGTGTTTGAAGGTCTAGCGGCATGGTCAGGCCTTCCGGGACCGGGCTCCTTCGAGGTAGTTCACCGCGATGTCTTCGAGCCGGGCCCAGGTTTCCCGGCCCGGGCTGGCGGCCCGGGGCTGGCCCTTCCCGCCGTCGCGTTCGACGAGGTACTGCAGCATCGTGGACTCGGAAACGCCTACGGTCCTGAGGCCCGCCGCTTTCACGAGCACGTCGATTTCCTGCCGGGTGTGGAACCTGTTGTACGACCTCGGCTTCTCCTTGCCGCGGTACATCTGCACTTCGGCGAGCCACCTGTCGAAAGCCGCCGGATTGGACAGGTTCCACGTATCGAAATAGGCGAGACCGCCCGGCGAGAGCAGCCTGGCGCACTGCCTCAAGTATTCGAAGATGAGCTCCCTCGGGAGGTGGAAGAAGACCAGGTGGCTCAGGATTTTGTCGAAGCATCCGATCTCGAAATCGTCCAGCGGCTTGTCGCCGATGGCGAAGAAGGACACGTTCCCCAGGTGCTCCATCCTTCTCCGGGCAAGCTTCAACAGGCCCTGCGAGATGTCGACGCAGGCGTACTTCCCCGCATGCGGGGCGAGCTCCCTGCTCACCCTGCCCACGCCGCAGCCGATTTCCAGCACCCGGTCGGTCGGTTGCAGGGACAGAAGATCGCGCAGGACCGATGCCACGATGCCGCCCCTGATTCTCAGATCATCTTCCGTGCGGCTCCCGTCCATCATGGAGCAGGCGGTCTCGACGTTCCTGGACCACGAGTCCCACTCCTCCTTGAGGGCGGGATCGACGAGAGGCGAGTACAGGGGCCTGAAGCAGAGGCTGCCGGGAACAGGCATGTGATTCAGGTACATCCTGCACTCCGCGGGAGCAGCGGAGGAGCTGGCCCAGGCCGTCAGGGCGTCGCCTTCGGTCGCGTCCGGGGACTCGAGGTAGAAGTAAATCGTCGTGCCTGCGGAGTCTGGTATCGGCTTGAAGTTGAACGAGTGCCAGTTGTTGTCGTGGAAGGCCGAGGCGGGCTCCTCGACGGTCCTGATTTCCTCCTTCATGCCCTCGCTGAGCCTCACGACCCTGAGGACCATTTTGCACGTGTTCTTCCTGGCGAACGTGGCCATGAGGATTTCGATTCCGGAGAGGAAGTCGGACTTCGGCGCGAATTCCTGGCCCGGGACCGTCCGCCAGGATATTTCCCCGACGTTGAGGTCGTTGACCGTCACGCCTTCGCTCATGTGCATCTGCTCGGGCATGCGAGTATAATAGCCCCCCGGCCGCGGAATTCAACGGATGGACAAATCCCTCGCCCAGATACGGAACGTGAGGACGAACAGCCTCGAGGCTGCCGCGGGGATTCTCCGAATCTCGACCCTCCCCAACCAGGTGTACCTGGAGCTCACCCGCAAGTGCGACCTGCGCTGCTTCATGTGCCCGCGGACCTGCGCAGGCCTGGGCGCGGGAGGATTGGACATGGGCATGAACCTGCTCCGGACGATTGAGAGGGACCTGTTCGGGACCGCGATTATCGTCTCGCTCAACGGCCTCGGCGATTCGCCCCTCATGGGCGCGTGGCACGAGGTGCTCAGGACGGTCGGCAGATACAGGCTCCATCCGCTGCTCGTGACGAACGGCCAGAACCTGGATTACCGGACCATCGAATTCTTCGCGAGGCGCGAGGGGATTCTGAGACTGTCCGTGGATGCCGCCTCTCCCGGCCTCTACAGGCGGCTTCGGGGAGGGGCATCATTCGACAGGCTGCTCGAGTCGCTTGCCATGGCAAGGAGGATATTGACCAGGAAATCAGGTACCGGCATGGCGCTGGAGTTCATAACCGTGCTCTCCACGGAGAACGCCGCGGAGACCGGCTCCGTGCTGGAGCTCGCAGGCCGGTACGGCGCCCAATCGGTGCACATGCAGCACATCGTCGCCCTGAACGGGAGGATTGCGGCCTATTCCCTCTCGGGCCGCCCCGAGGAAGCCAACAGGACGATCTGGACTGCCAGGGTCCTGGCGCGGAGGCTGGGCCTGACCCTGGTCGCGCCGGACTTCTTCGAGACCGAAGGAGCCGAGGACATGCGGGCCTTCTTCCCCGGAGGAAAGCAGCTCACCGCATCGGACAGGATTATGGAGGAGAACCACTACGGTTTCCCCAAGACCTGCATCGAGGCGTGGAACACCGTGTTCATCGAAGTCGACGGAACGGTCAAGCCGTGCTGCGCGTCGGAGGCGAAGATGGGGAACCTGAACGAAACGCCCTTCGCGGAAATCTGGAACGGGCCCGGATACCAGAATCTCAGGGGACAGCTCGCGGGCAAACTGCCGCTGACCGACTCGTCCTGCAGCCGCTGCTTCGCGGTCTTCTCGAACAGGACCGACGCGCTGCTCAGGTCGCAGCCCGCGCGAGGAAAGGGCCCGCCTGCTTTCCCGGCCGCAGACAGGCACCCTACATCCTGAATCAGCCGCCCTTCTCCAGGCGGATATCCTCGATGATTATATCGGCTCCCGCCGCTTCGGTTGGATCGAGCCGGAGCGCGAGGATTCCCGAACCGGGGAGCGGGAGCGAATACTCCCGCCTTTCGCCCGGGAAGATTTCCACCCTGGTCGAATCCGTCTCCGAATAGCCTCTGCCCTTGTTCCAGAACAGCTGCATGGCCGATCCCGCGGACACCGTCGCCGTCACCACGAGACGCGCGCCCTCGCCCGGATCGAGAGACCCGCACAGCTCGAGCATGGGGTCGTTGTCAAGGCTCACGAACCTCCGGCCGCCTTCATGCGCGACGGTTTCCCTTGCGCCGGACAGAACGGACCATGCGTCGGGATCGCACGTGCCCTTTCCGCGGGCATGGGTTCTTGCGGCGTCGGGGAATGCGAAGACCGCCCGCCTCGCCTTCCTGAGCGCAGCGGTCTCCTGCATAAGGTATCTCCAATCCGGGTAGAGTGTCGTCGCGAATCTCTCCCCCGCGAGAATCCTGAGAAGCCCGACTCCGGACATCGAGTTGAAATTCCTTGCATAATCCTCTGAATGCTTGACGCCCATGACATACGCGAACAGAGCGAGCGACAGCGCAACGGCGTTCCAGAACCGGAAAGCTCCTCTTGCCTGGCTGTTTTCCATCCCGCCGAACAGGAGATAGGCTGCATGGAGCCAGCCAATCCAGGGCAGTACGGCGATTGTGAGATACCTCGACGAGGTCGCCCCCTCGATTCCAAGGTGAATCCGTCCGAATGTGACAGCTGCAGCCAGGATCAGGGAGTAGGGGAGGAGAATCGTCCTTGAAAGCAACGTCGCGGCTCCGGGCTTCCTGGGCAGCAGCACATACCCCGCGGGAAGGACGCCGAGGAGAACGGCGAAAACCGCCCCGAAGACCGAAGCCAGGCCGGGATCCCCGCCGGAGAACGGAGAGCCTATGAACGCCATCATGTAGATTGCGCATTCGTCCACGTTCCCTAGGCAGAACACGATGTCTGATCCCCCGCCTCCCGGAGCGCGGTAATCCATGAAATACAAGGGGATCATCGCAGCAGCCGCGGCGAACGTGAAGAAAGCGGGCGCCCGCGGGCGCTTGATCAATGCCGCCGCCAGGGATGCCGCAGACACGGTCATGGCGAGCATGAGTCCATGTGCCGAGCTCAGGCAGACGACCGCCAGGGGCGCGAGCACCTTGAGTGAAGTCCTGAAAGAGAAGTTCTCCGCGTCGAAGTTGTAGACCACGATCGAGGTGAAGAACGCCACGGCAGCCCATGAGGTTTGAATCCCCCACACCAGGTTCTCCGCCTGGCCAAGCGTCGCGACGAGCAGAGGCACGGCGAGGAGTCCCATTCCGAGTCTGCCTCCCCCGAGTTTCGAGAGCGTCTTGGCGTGGAACAGGATTGAGGCGCAGAAAAGGGCGGTGGCTATCAGCGCTTCCATGCAGATGTTCCACCTGGTGAGGGCGGCAAGGCACAAGTTCAGCATTTTCGGCAGCGGCATCCTGTGCTCGTTCTGGGATTCCCACAGCCACCGGGCGCTCACGGGCTCTTCCAACGTGAACGGCTTGCAGATGGCCCATTCGTCCCAGAAAGGGATGTTGTAGGAGTTGCAGAGTGAGTAGAAAAGCGCCACCAGCGTCAGAGATGCGGACAGCATGACCGCGATTCTGGAGAGAGACTCGCGCCGGTCCTTTTCCGAGCCGATTACGATTACAGGTTCCATGCTCATGCGCCATCGGCGCCATAGAAGGACGCACGCGCCGACCCAGGCGGCGATAAGGATCGAGCCGATGATTATCCTCATTTCGCGGTGGTAGGGGACGAAAGCCTTGGCTCGCTCAACCCTCGTTCTGCTCCAATCGGCCGGGGCTATCAGGGCCATCCTGAACTGGTTGAATTTCCGGCTTTCGCCGCATGTTCTGGATGTGAGCCTGATGCTGGCCTTGCCATCGGGCGAATCGAATTCGCACAGCCGGATCCATCGTTCCTTCGGAGTTCTCAGCGAAGGATCGAAGCCGGACACATCGAAGACCGCCCCGTTGACTTCTGCTTCCATCCGTCCGTGGTCGTGATTGTGGACCACGTTCATCCACAAGGCTTTCGGACCTTCTCCCGCACGAATCTCGCTTGAAATCACGGCGCCTTCGGACGTCGTCATGTAATCGCCGTAGAACTTCAGGGTCACCCATCCCGATCCATGATTCTCCGGCTCGGACGTGACGAATACCGGACACGGAAGGCTTTGCCGGCTTTCCGCCAGGAGATAGAGGCCGCAGAGCGCAGGTACGCCCGCCATGAACGCAGCGGCGAAAGCCAGGTTGCCTCTGGGAATCCTCATTGAAGCACCAGTATATGGATGCGCCTCCTCGGCCTCAACGTCGTCCGCGGTTCAGAACAGGTCCGAGTCGCCCATTGAGAAGAAGAAATTCCCCGGGCCCGGGGCTGTCCGGCCGCCGGATCCGAAGTCCATGAATGCCACGGCCGGCTCCGGGATTTCGACCCCGTCCGCCCCCGCGATCCTCATCGCCTCGGCCTCCACGCTCCAGGGCGGGAACCACGCCGTGATTTCGCGTAAACCCGCGGACTCGAGGAACGCCGCCGCGCCGC
>JBFZBV010000447.1:0-15219 GCA_041308285.1 Planctomycetota bacterium
GCCCCAATGCGGCTACTGCGCACTCGGGGTCAGCTGCCGCATCTGCTCGATGGGCCCGTGCCGGGTGCGCGACGACAAGACAGGGGCGTGCGGCGCGACAGCGTCGACGGTGGCCGCCCGCAACTTCGCGCGCATGGTGGCGGGCGGCGCCGCGGCGCACTCCGACCACGCCCGGGGGGTCGCGGAGACGTTCCTGGGGGCCGCGAAGGGGGAGGCCCCCGGCTACGCGGTCCAGGACGAGCGCAAGCTCATGCTAACCGCCCAGCGCCTGAACGTCCCGACGGAAGGGAAGTCGGCGAAGGACGTCGCCGTCGCGGTCGGGGAGAAGGCCCTGTCCGAGTTCGGCCGGCAGCACGGCGAGATTGAGTTCACGCACCGGGCCCCGGAGAAGCGCCTCCAGATTTGGCGCGAGCTCGGGGTCGTCCCGCGGGGCGTGGACCGCGAAATCGTCGAGATTATGCACCGGACCCACATAGGGGTGGACCAGGACTACCGGAACCTCGCGCTCCAGTCCACCCGCGCGGCAATCGGCGACGGATGGGGCGGGTCGATGATTGCCACGGAACTGCAGGACATCCTGTTCAAGACGCCGGTGCCCGTGCGCTCCCGCGTGAACCTCGGCGTGCTCAAGAAGGACGAGGTGAACGTCGTGGTCCACGGCCACGAGCCTCTCCTCTCGGAGATGATCGTCCACGCCTCGCGCGACCCGGAGATGCTCAAGCTCGCCGCGTCCAAGGGGGCGAAGGGAATCAACATCGCCGGCATCTGCTGCACGGCCAACGAAATCCTGATGCGGCACGGAATCCCCATCGCGGGGAACTTCCTCCAGCAGGAGGCCGCGATTGTCACTGGCGCGGTCGAGGCCATGGTCGTGGACGTCCAGTGCATCATGCAGAGCCTCGCGAAGACCGCGGAGAAATTCCACACGAAGGTGATAAACACGTCTCCAAAGGCCTTCATGGAGGGCGCGGTCAAGATCCTCTTCCACGAGGATGACGCCGTGAACTCCGCCAAGGCCATCGTCAGGGCCGCGGTGGAGAATTTCCCCCGCCGCGGGAAGGTCGAGATACCGGACGACGTCGAGGACATCATCGGGGGGTTCAGCCACGAGACAATCGAGTACATGCTCGGCGGCCGGTATCGCGCGAGCTACAGGCCCTTGAACGACAACATCATCAACGGCAGGATCCTCGGAGTCGCAGGGGTCGTGGGCTGCAACAACCCGCGCACCGTCCACGACAAAATCCACACCGAGCTCGTGAAGGAGCTGATTGCGAACGACGTCCGGGTCGTCGAGACCGGCTGCGCCGCCATCGCCTGCGGCAAGTCCGGGATGCTCACGCCCGAGGCGGCCCTCGAGCTCGCAGGGCCGGGCCTGCGCGAGGTGTGCGAGGCCGTGGGGATGCCTCCGGTCCTCCACAGCGGCTCATGCGTGGACAACTCGCGCATCCTGATTGCCGCGGCCGAGATCGTGCGCGAGGGCGGACTGGGAACGGACATTTGCGACGTCCCCGCCGTCGGCGTCGGGGCCGAATGGATGAGCGAGAAAGCCGTGTCCATCGGCCAGTACTTCGTGGCGTCCGGCGTGCACGTGATTTTCGGCGGCCTTCCGCTCTTCGAGGGCGGCCAGGAATTCTACAAGTATCTCACGGACGGGATGGAAAGCGACCTCAAGGCGAGGTGGTCCTTCGAGCCCGATCCGCACAAGATTGCCGCCATCGCCTTCGACCACCTGCGCAAGAAGCGCGCGGCTCTCGGAATCCTCGGCAAGAAGGACCGCGTCCTGTTCGACATGGCGATGCGGAGGGAACTCAATGTTTAGACGCGGCGGAAGAACCCTCCCGGAGCCGGCGGGCTCATCGGCCTTCGTGAAGTCGCGCCGACCCGCGTTCGCTGGAAACCAGGTATAAGGAGTCTCAACCCATGTCCAAGATAATCGCCTCGGCCGCCATCCGCGGCGCACATAAAATCGTCTCGCGGGCCGAGGAAGCCCTGAAAAACGCCCTGGAAACCTACGGACCGGACAAGGCAGTCGAATTCCCGAACACCGCGTACTTCCTCCCGGTGGTATACGGCAACACGGGCATCCGCGTCTCCCGGGTCGGCGACTGCCGGGAGGTGCTGCGGACCGCGCGGGAGCTGCTCCCGCCCGAGCCGACAGCCAGCCGGTGGCTGCCCTACCTCGGCCACGCGCTCGACGCGGGCATGGCCACGCTGTTCGCCGACGAGGTAATCGAGATCCTGAAGTACCTCGAGACACCCCTGCCCTACGTGATGGCGGAGACCTGCCCGGACGAGGGGAATTTCTGGCTCGGCGCAGCGGACGACGTAATCATGCGCAAGCGCGGAATCGAGTTCGTGGACGGTTCGGCCCCCGGCTTCGCGGCATGCGTAGGCGCCTGCCCGACGAGCAAGATCGCCAAGGACATCGCGCTCGAACTGCAGGAGAAGAACCTGTACGTGTTCATCGCAGGGGAAACGGACGGCGTGAGCATGGCCGAGCAGCTCCGGCAGGAAGGGGTGCAGCTCGGGTGGGAGACGCGCCTGGTCCCGTTCGGGAAGGACATCACTTCGGCCATCTTCGCGCTCGGATTCGCCACGCGCGCTGCCATGTCGTTCGGCGGCGTCCAGCCCGGCGACTTCGCCCGCGTGCTCCGCTACAACAAGAACCGCATCTTCGCCTTCGTGCTGGCGCTCGGCGAGGTGGACGACGAGAAATACGCCCAGGCCGCCGGGGCAATCAACTACGGCTTCCCGACAATCGCCGACACGGCCATCCCCCAGATTCTCCCAACGGGCGTCTGCACCTACGAGCACGTGGTGGCGCCGGTCGCCCACAAGGACATCGTCCAGAGGGCAATCGAGGTCCGCGGCCTCAAGGTGCAGATCTCCAAGGTCCCCATCCCGGTGCCCTTCGGCCCGGCCTTCGAGGGCGAGCGCATCCGCAAGGAGGACATGGCTTGCGAGATGGGCGGCAACCGCACGCCCGCATTCGAATTCGTGGTCTCGAAGGAGATGAACGAAGTCGTCGACGGCAAGATTCAGGTGGTCGGGCCCGAAATCGGCGACGTGCCGGACGGCGGGGCCGTGCCGCTCGGAATCCTCGCCGAAGTCGCCGGCCGTGAGATGCAGAAGGACTTCGAGCCCATCCTCGAGCGGTGGATTCACACGTTCATCAACGAGGCCCACGGCATATTCCACATGGGCCAGCGCGACATCAACTGGGTCCGCATCAGCAAGGAAGCCCGCGCCGCGGGAGTCCGGTTCGCCGACCTCGGCCGCATCCTCCACGCCAAGTACCACGCGGATTTCGGCAAGATAGCCGACAAGGTGCAGGTGACGATCTTCACGAAGGAGGCCGACGTCGTGCGCGAGCGCGAAATCGCCCGGCACGCATGGCAGGTCCGGGACGAGCGCCTCGGCGCCCTCACCGACGAGCAGGTCGAGACCTTCTACTCGTGCACCCTCTGCCAGTCCTTCGCGCCGAGCCACGTATGCATCATCACGCCCGAGCGCACGGGGCTGTGCGGCGCCTACAACTGGTTCGACGGCAAGGCCGCCTTCCAGATAAACCCGAGCGGACCCAACCAGCCCGTGCGGAAGGGCGAGTGCATCGACCCGGTCAAGGGCCAGTGGAAGGAAATCAACGACTTCGTCCACGAGAAATCCCGCAATGCCATCGAATTCTTCAACGCGTACTCGATAATCGACAATCCCATGACGTCCTGCGGCTGCTTCGAGTGCATCGCCGCCATCCTCCCGCTCGCGAACGGCGTGATGACCGTGAATCGGGAATTCCCCGACATGACCCCGTGCGGCATGAAGTTCTCGACCCTCGCCGGGACGGTGGGCGGCGGCCAGCAGGTGCCCGGTTTCGTCGGCCACAGCAAGAGCTATATAGGATCGAAGAAGTTCATCCTGGCCGAGGGGGGATTGAAGCGGCTCGTATGGATGCCGAAAGCCCTGAAGGATACCCTCCGGCCCGTGCTGGAGAAACGGGCTGGCGAGCTGGGCGTCCCGAATCTCCTCGATCTAATCGCCGACGAGACTGTCGCCCAGACCGAGGAGCAGGTCGCGGAATGGCTGGCGAAGGTGGGCCACCCCGTGCTCGAACTGGCCCCCATGATGTAGAGGCTCCCGGAGAGCCGGAGAAAGAGCGTAGTTGTTGCGCTCATGTGAAGTCAAGGAGGTCTAGATGGCGCTGACCGGCCTGCAAATCTACAAGCTCCTGCCCAAGACCAACTGCAAGAAGTGCGGATTCCCGACGTGCCTCGCGTTCGCGATGGCGCTGGCCCAAAAGAAAATCGAGCTCGCCAAGTGCCCGGACGTCTCGGCCGAGACGAAGGCCGAGCTCGAGGGGGCGAGCGCTCCGCCCATCCGGCTCGTCGCAATCGGGCCCCGCGACAGGGCGCTCGAAATCGGCAACGAGACGGTCCTGTTCCGGCACGAACTGGCTTTTTTCCACCCCTGCGGGATCGGCCTGCGTGTGAAATCGGGCGATCCGGGCAGGCGCGCCCGGCTGGAGCGGATACGCGACCTCAAGTTCATCCGGGTCGGGAAGGAGGTCAGGCCGGATCTCGTGGCTCTGGAGGACACCTCCCCGGACGCCGCGTCCTTCGCCGCGGCCGCCCGCGAGGCCCGGGACGTGTCGGGCCGCCTCCTGATTCTCATGACCGAGGACCCGGCGAGGATGAAGGCCGCCGCAGCGCCCCTGAAGGACGACCGGCCGCTGCTCTTCGGCGCCACCGCGGCCAACGCCGAGGCCATGGCCTCGGTCGCCAAAGAGCTCGGCTGCCCGCTCGGCGTGAAGGCCGGCAGCCTCGACGAGGCGGCCGACCTCACTCAGCGGATTGCAAAGGCAGGGGTCGAGGACATGGTCGTGGACACGGGAGCCCGCACCGCTGCCCAGGCCCTCATCGACCTGACCCAGATGCGCCGCCTGGCCATCCGCAAGGGGTTCCGCCCTCTCGGCTATCCCCCGGTCTTTTTCGCCGCCGGCGCCGGCGCCCTGGAACAGACGCCCGCCGCGGCCGTGGCCGTTGCCAAGTACGCCGGAATCGTCGTGGTGGACGAGACGGACGCCTGGCTGTCCCTGGCCCTGCTCACCCTGCGCCTGAACGTCTACACCGATCCGCAGAAACCCATCCAGGTCGAGCCCAAGGTCTACAAAGTCGGCGAGCCGAAGGAGAACGCGCCCCTCCTCGTCACCACGAATTTCTCGCTCACGTACTTCACGGTAGAGTCGGAAGTCGAGGCCAGCCGCGTCCCATCCTTCATCCTCGTGGTGAACACGGAGGGCATGTCCGTCCTGACCGCCTTCGCAGCCGACAAGCTCACTGCAGCCGGCGTGACCAAGGCGCTCAAGACGAGCGGGATCGAGGGGCAGCTCCGCCACAAGAAAGTCATCCTACCGGGCTACGTCGCCGTCATGAGCGGCGCGCTCCAGGAGGAATCCGGCTGGGAAGTGCTCGTCGGCCCGCGCGAGGCGTCGGCGATCCCGGCCTACCTGAAAACGATTTGGAAGTCATAGACGCCCGCGTCGTTCGGGCGTCCGAGAGAGGAAACGGACGGGAGAGGGCGGTCCGCTCCACCGGGGGGTGGGCCCGGCTGAACGGGCGCGCGGCGGACCCTCATCCGGGACCGATGAACGCGAGGTGCTGAATCATGGCGACACACGAAGTTCCCGTGCTTTGGATTCAAGGCGCAGGCTGCTCGGGCTGCTCGGTGAGCATTCTCAACACGAAGCACCCGGGGATCAGCAACGTGGTCCTGGACGAGGTGGTTCCCGGCCAGCACGTGAGCATCCGCTTCCACCCGACGGTGAGCGCGGGGCAGGGCGATTCCCTCATGCACGTGCTCGAGGCGGCGCCCAAGGAGATGCCGAAGGGCTACGTCCTGGTGGTGGAAGGCGCAATCCCCACGGCCGACGGCGGGACGTTCTGCCACGTGGGCGAGCACGACGGGAAGGGCATCCCCTTCGCGCGGCACGTGGAGACCCTTGCCCGCAGCGCCCTCGCGGTAATCGGACTCGGCGACTGCGGAGCCTTCGGGGGGCTACCCTCCTGCGCTCCGAACCCGTCCGGGGCGATGGGCTGCCTGGACTTCTTCCGGGCGAAGGGGATTTCCACGCCGCTGATTAACATCCCCGGCTGCCCCCCCCACCCGGACTGGTTCGTGAAGACCGTGGCCGGAATCCTCCTCCTCGGGCTCCCCAAGCCCGGGGACCTGGACGACTGGCTCAGGCCAAAGGCCTTCTACGGGAAACTCATCCACGAGAACTGCCCGCGCCGGCCGTCCTTCGACGCCGGAGTGTTCGCGAAGAACCCCGGCGACCCGGGATGCCTGTTCGAAAGGGGCTGCAAGGGGCCGTACACGTACGCCGACTGCCCGGACCGGCAGTGGAACGGCGGCACGAACTGGTGCATCCGCGCGGGGGCCCCGTGCATCGGGTGCGCCGAGCCGCGGTTCTTCGATCGGCTGGCGCCAATCTACGAGAAGGTGACCGAAAAGCGGCTGGAGGGGTTCAAGGTGTAGCCCCGGCGGTCCGCCCGCACGGCCGCCCGAGGCCGGAGGTTCGATCGCAGGAGCTTGAAGGAGCGCGAGGACAAGATGCAGACGATCACAATCGATCCAGTCACCCGCATCGAAGGCCACTTGAAAATCGAAGCCAAGGTGGACGGCGGAACGGTGAAGGAGGCGTACTCCTGCGGAACGCTCTTCCGCGGAATCGAGATTATCCTCCGCGGCCGGGACCCGCGCGACGCGCAGAGAATCACCCAGCGAATCTGCGGCGTGTGCCCGACGAGCCACTCGATCGCCTCGGCTTTGAACCTGGACTCGGCCTTCGGCATCGCCGACAAGATTCCGCACAACGGGAGGGTGATGCGCAACCTGCTGCAGGGGGCCAATTACCTGCAGTCGCACATCCTGCACTTCTACCATCTCTGCGCCCTCGACTTCGTCGACGTGACCGCCGCAGCGGACTACAAGGGCTCCGAACCGGCCCTGCAGTCCCTTAAGGCATTCATCGGCCGCGGCTCGCTCGGGCCTTTCCTGCCCCGCTACGAGGGCGATTACCGCCTGTCCAAGGAGCTCAACCGCGCGGCGGCAGCCCACTACGTCGAAGCCCTGGAGATTAGGCGGCTCTGCCACGAGCTCGGCGCCGTCTTCGGCGCCCGCATGCCGCTGAACCAGTCCGTCATCCCGGGCGGCGCGAGCGAGACGCCGACGGTCGACAAGATCGCCCAGTTCCTCTGGATGCTCGACCGCATACGTCATTTCGTGGACAACGCCTACATCCCGGACGTCCTTGCCGTGGCCAAGGTCTACGGCGACTACGCGGGCATCGGCGCGGGGATCAAGCGCTTCCTTTCGTACGGAGTCTTCGACCTCGAGGGCGGGGTCGAGGACCACCTCCTGCGCAAGCGCGCGATTTCCTCGGGCCGCGTCAAGGCCGGCGGGGAAGTCCTTCCCGTGGATTCCGGGAAGATCCGGGAGGAGGTCGCCCGCTCCTGGTTCGACGACTCGTGCGCGTCGCGGCCTCCGTACGGCAAGACCGAGCCTGTGCCCGGGAAGCCCGGCGCGTACAGCTGGATTAAGGCACCGCGCTACGACGGGGAGCCATACGAAGTCGGACCCCTCGCCCGGATGTACGTCAACTATGTCAAGGGGAACCCCGGGGTGAAGGCGCTCGTCGACGGCGCTCTGAAGGAGCTCAAGGCCGGTCCCGAGGTCCTGTTCTCGGTGCTCGGCCGCCACGCCGCGCGCGCCCTCGAGACGAAGTACGTGGGCGACTGCATGGCCGAATGGGTCGCCACGCTGAAGCCCGGCGAGCCCATCTGCGCCGAGGCCAGGATTCCCGACGCCGCATTCGGCATGGGTTTGACCGAGGCTTCCCGCGGTTCGCTCGGCCATTGGATTCGGATTGAGGGGAAGAAGATCGCCAACTACCAGTGCGTCGTGCCCACGACGTGGAATGCCTCGCCCCGCGACGAGAAGGGCCAGCCGGGCCCCATCGAGCAGACCCTGGTCGGAACGAAAATCAAGGACACCTCGAACCCGGTCGAGATCGTCCGCATCGTGCGCTCCTTCGACCCGTGCCTCGCCTGCGCGATTCACCTGGTGAGCCCGAAGGGGAGGAGCCTGGGGAAGTTCAGTGTGCCCGTCTAGACCGAGCTTCGTGGTGGGCGTGGGGAACACGCTCTACGGCGACGACGGCGTGGGCGTCCGCGCCGTGGAATACATCCAGGGCCGGGGCGGCCTTCCGGGCGGGACGGAACTGGTGGACGCGGGAACGTCGGTCTTCGACGTGCTCGGTGCGCTCGGCGGGGGCGAGAGGCTCGTGGTGATTGACGCGACGGAGGGGGGCGGGGAGCCCGGGGCGGTGTACAGGGTCCCGTGGGCGGAGCTGGCCGGCGAAGGAAGGCCGGCGACGTTTTCGGCGCACGAGACCGGCCTGCTCGAGGTCCTGCCACTGCTGGAACTCGGCGGGGTCCGGTACGGGGAAGTGGTCCTGATTGGAGTCGAGCCCGGGAGCCTGGCCTTCGGGGCGGGGCTTTCGGAGAAGGTGGAGGCGGCGCTCCCGGCCGTGGCGGCCGCGGTGGAGCGCGAGCTCCGGAGGAAAGGATAGGGGGGGCCCCGAAGGGGGATCCCCGGCGCGTCCGGCGCCCATGTGCGCCCATGACGGAGGAGACGAACCATGCTGCTGACCCAACCCAAGCCGGCCGAGGAGCTGCTCAGGATTCTCGAGGCCGACAAGAGCGTCTTCATCCTCGGATGCGGCGGATGCCCGGTGGGCGCGCAGACCGGGGGCGAGCCGAAGCTCGCCGAAATCGCGTCGGCGTGCGGGAAGGCCGGCAAGAAGGTCACGGGCACGATGCTGGTGGACTTCCTCTGCAACAAGGCGCTCGTCGGGTCGCGTTTCCAGGCGCCCGGCCGGGCGGAGCAGGTGCGGGAGGCTTCCCGAGTCGTCGTCGTGTCCTGCGGAGTCGGGGTCCAGGCTTCCGCCGCCATGCTGGGCAAGCCCGTTGCGCCGGCGCTGAACACGGTTTCGGTGAACGGGTTCCAGGGGCTGTGGCCCTCGAGCGAGCGGTGCGACCTCTGCGGCGACTGCCTGCTCGGCTACACGGGCGGCATCTGCCCGATTAACTCATGCTCCAAGAGCCTGGTCAACGGGACCTGCGGGGGAACCAAGAACGGGAAGTGCGAAGTGAGCGACCAGAAGGACTGCGGGTGGTTTCTCATCTACAAGCGTCTCGAGGAACTCGGGCGGCTGGACGACTACCGCCGCATCCACGCTCCGCGCGACCACTCGAGGCACGACATCCCGGCGCCGCTCCGCAAGACCGTCCACTGGGCGCTCGAGGTCGCGGAGGGAGGGTAACGTCTGCGGGAGCCGCGCGGTCGAGCCGTGACGGCGTCAGGCCGGGCCCGATTCCCGGCGGCCCCTGCGCATCTTAGATGGGTGTCGATTAGGTCTGTCAGGGTCGGCGACACGCGCCGCCAGGAAGATCAGGAGGAAGCCGATGAGCCGCCTTCAGGAAAGACTCGCAAGGGGGGAGTTCGTCGTCACGGCCGAGATCGGGCCCCCGAAGGGAACGAACCTCAAACCCGTCATCCACGAGGCGGTCGAGTTCCTGAAGAACGACAAGATCGCCGCAGTCAACATCACCGACATCCAGACGGCGGTGATGCGCGCGAGCTCGCTCGTCGGCGCAATCCTCCTGCTCCAGGAGGGAATCGAGCCGGTGCTCCAGATGGTCTGCCGGGACCGCAACCGCCTCGCACTGCAGTCCGACCTTCTCAGCGCCTCGATCCTCGGCGTCGAGAACGTCCTCGCCCTCACCGGCGACCACATCGTGATGGGGGACCACAGGGACGCTAAACCCGTCTACGACCTCGACGCCGTTGGGCTGCTGCAGGCCATGTCGCTCCTCGAAAAGGGGACCGACATGGGCAAGGACATCAAGGGCAACCCCAACAAGCTCGACGGATCGCCGAAGTTCTTCAAGGGCTGCTGCGTGACCCCGTGCGCCGAGCTCCTCGAGCCGCAGGTCATCAAGCTCGCGAAGAAGGTGGAAGCGGGCGCGCAGTTCGTGCAGACCCAGGCGGTCTATGACGCGAAGGCCTTCGAGAAGTTCGTCAGGATGTCCGAGAAGGAGGGGATTAAGGTCCCCATCCTGGTCGGCATCGTCATGCTGAAGAACGTCGGCATGGCCAGGTACATGAACTCATCCGTGCCCGGCGTTGTCGTGCCGGACGCCATCATGAAGCGCCTCCAGTCCGCAGACAAGAAGGAAGTGCCGAAGGTCAGCGCCGAGATCTGCGGCGAACTCATCCGCCAGATGAAGGGGATGTGCCGGGGCGCCCACATCATGACCCTCGGCTGGGACCGCTGGGTCCCGGACATCGTCGCGGCGGCGGGCCTGTAGCGCGTCGGACGGACCTTCCGGCAAGCAGCGCTTGCGGCGGGCGCGCAGCCGATAGCCGGAACCCGATTGCGCGCATCAACCCGCATGCAAGGCCGTCACCGCCGCGGCACTCCTCCACGCGGCGCGATGGATCCGATTCGTACATGAGCCCTGCGTGGAGGAATCGCCGTTTCAGGCAAACGCCTGCTCATCTCCGCGGTCTCTGCGGCCTGCCCGCCCCGCCTTAGCCTGCAGAATTTCAACGAACTGCCCAAAAGACTCCGATGGGAGCCGACAGACAGGATTGCTGTACAACCTTCGGCGAAGAGTCAAACATCGAACCGGAGGTTCGCGTGCGGGCGAGAGAAACTTGATACGGAAATCCCCGACGCCGCCTTGCCTATTCCGGCATCGAACTGATACCTTTGACGAATCTCAGCCGGAGGATTGAACATGGATAATCCCAACCGAATCAAGGCAGCGGCGGCAATCCTGGCGCTGGCAATCGCCCTCTGCGCAGTGGTGGTCCTTGTCTCGAACCGCGGGGGAGACGAGCGAATCATCCCTGCTGAGCCGGGATCCGGCGCGGAAACCGCGGAGCACTCGAAGCCTGCCACGCCTGATTCGCAGGGCGGGAAAACGGATGCCGGGAGGGAGCCGGATCGCGCGGCGGGACCAGGCCGGCAGCCGGAGCCCGCGAAAGCCGGGACAGGCGAAGCCGCTGCCCCCCCCGCTGCGGCGGCTGGAGCAATTTCCGGCCGCGTCACGGACCAGGGGGGCGCGCCGATTGCCGCGAATGTCTTCTCCTACGTCCCCGGCCAGGAGGGCGTATCGGAGACCGGATGCGGGAAAGACGGGAGCTACATGCTGCATATCCAGGATCCCGCAGGGGCGGCGCGCGTGGTCGTGGCGGAGGCGGCCGGATACCTGGCGCAGGTGCACGGAGGGGTGAGGCCCGGCTCGAAGGGCGTGGACTTCACGCTCGTCCCGGCCGCGTCCATCGAGGGCACGGTGGTGCTCTGCGTGACGGGAAAGCCGGTCCCCGGAGCGGAGGTCCGGGTCGGGAAGAACCTCTGGCCCTCGTTCCCCTGGCCTTCGCAACGCGAGCCGATGGGATACGCCGCGAGGACCGGCGAGAAAGGGGAGTTCAAGCTCCAAAACCTCCCTCCCGGAAGAATCGGCCTTATCGTGAACGCCGAGGGGTTCCCGGAAACTGCAGCGAACGTGGACCTCGCGCCCGGGGAGAAGAAGGAAGGAGTGAGAATCGTAATCCAGGCCGGCGTGGCGATTAAAGGCAGGGTGACGGACGGCGACGGGCTCCCGCTCGAGGGCATCGATGTCCTGCTCCTGCCCTGGCCGGAGGCGTTCGATCCGATTCGGGCGGCATACACAGGCGCGGACGGCACGTATGCCATACAGGGAGTTGCACTGGGGAAATACGTGGTCAGGGCCCTGGCGCGGAAGGGGGTCCCAATCTCGCCGGACAACGATCAGAAGGAAGTGACAATCGGCGAGGGAGACACGGAGAAGACGGTGGACCTCTGCCTCAAACCGGGGTCCAAGAAGTTCCCGTGCAGGGTCTTCGGCAAGGTCCTGCGCGCGGGGCAGCCGGTCGACGCAATAGACGTCTCGTTCCAGCTTTGCACGGAGTCCGAGAGCGTCGACACTGCGACCGGCGAGGACGGGTCCTATGAAATCAAGGACCTCCCTGCAGGAAAGTACATAGTCTCCATTTTCATGGCGCGTTTCGCGGTCGAGGTCCCGCAGGCAGCGGAATTCGAGCAGAACTTCGCAATGCCCACGGCCACGGCCGAAGGCCGCGTGTACGACGCCGCCACCAAGAAGCCCGTGCCCGGCGCCTGGGTCTCGTTCGCATGGATTCATCCCTGGACGACCATGGGCGGCAGCATGGGACGCCGCACGGACAAGGACGGCAAGTACGTCATCAGGGAGCTGTCCGGCGGGAAATATTCGTTCCACGTGCATGCGGAAGGGTACAAACGTTGCGAGAAGGACGACATCGAGATTCTGGAGAACAGGGAGAACAAGGACATCGACCTTTTCATATCGAAGGGGTGCTCGATTGCGGGGGTGGTCTTCGACCCGGACGGGAAGCGGCTCGCAGAGGCGGACTTCTGCCTCGTCGTGAGCGACCCGAAATCGGGATTCCAGAGCATGAACAGCGCGTTTCTCGACGAGGAAGGCGAATTCCGCGAGGAGAGCGCGAATCCGGGGGTGTTCAACGTCCACGTATGCGCTTCGGGCTTCGCGCCCTGCAGGGCGGTCGGGGTGAAGCTGGCGGAAGGCGCCGAGGCCAGGCTCGAGTTCCGGCTCTCCCGCGGCGGGACAATCAAAATCCGCGCGGCGGATTCGTCCGGCAATCCAAAGTCCGGCGTGATGTTCTCGCTCAGGTACGAGGACGGCGAAACCGTGTCGATAGCCTACGAAGGCACGTCGGTCGACCAGTTCAAGACCGACTCGGACGGATCCCTCGCCATTGAGCGCGTCCCGTCCGGGAGAATCACAATCCTGTGCTGGGACGGCAGGAGCTCCGAGCCTTCGAAAGAGACCGTCTCGGTCGCCGAGGGGGGCGTGGTGGAGAAGCGGTACGCGGTAAAGTAGAGAGGCAGTCGCATGGAGAATTCCAATCGGACAAAGGCTGGCGCAGGATTCCTGATACTTGCAGTGGTTCTCTGCGCCGTGCTGGTGATTATCTCGAGTCGAGGAAGCGACGAGCGGATAATCCCCGCGGACTCTGCCAGGGAGACTGTTCCTGCGCGGAATGAGGGGCAGGCGCATTCAGGACAGGAGCCGGCCGAGGGCGGCGAATCCAACCGGCTGCCGGAAGAAACCAAAGCCGGGATGGGAGAACCTTCCCAGGGATTCCGGAAGAAGCCCGCGGACACGGTCGTGGCGCCTTGCGGGATGAAGGAGGGGGGCGGAACTCCCGTTCAGGGCCTGAGCTCAATCAGGGGCAAAGTGACGTTCAACCGAATCCTCCCGCTCGAAGGCGTGGAAGTGCATCTGCTGCACCATGTGGACGCTACGAAGCCTATACGGACCGCTTCCAGCGACGAGAACGGCAGATTCGAGTTCAAGGACGTGGCCTCGGGAGAATACTTGGTCAAAGCATCGAGGACCGAGCGGGCGAAAGCCTTCACGACGGATGTCCAGGCTGAAGTCGTCATTTCCGGGGACGGGACGGACAGGATCGTCAATCTCTGCTTCAGATCCGAACCGGAAAAGCTGCCATGCAGGGTTTTCGGAAAGGTCACGTGGGCCGGAGAGCCTGTCGGACGTGTGAAGATATCCTTCGGCGACGGCGGCAAATTCCTCAGCAGCGAGGAGGTTGAAGACGGCGAGGAGAATGGAAGCGTGGAGGAGTCGGAGACCGTGACGGGCGATGACGGGACGTACGAAATCAAGCGCCTTTCCCCCGGCATTCGCCTCTTTTCCATCCTTTCCGCACGGTTCGAGATTGGGATTCCGGAAGCGGCGGAATTCGAGCTGAATTTCACAATGCCTTCCGCCAGCGCTGCGGGCCGTGTGTACGACGCCGCCACGAAAAAGCCGATCCCAAATGCCGTAGTCTTGTTCCGATGGGGGTACTCGGAATGCAATCTGGGCGCGAGTTCCGGATATCTGACCGACAAGGATGGCAGATATTCCATGAGCGGGATTTCAGGCGGGACGTACGCGTTCCTCGTATATGCCAAAGGATACCTGAGATTCGTGAAGGAGGACGTCCGCATCCTCGACGGCAGGGAGAACTCCGGCATCGACCTGTTCGTGTCCAGGGGCTGCGCGATTGAGGGAGCCGTCTTCGACCCGGACGGGAAGCCGCTGGCCGGCGCGGCGCTGTGCCTGGAAATCCACTTGGCGAACTCGATGAGAACGCAGAATGTCAATCTGGACGAACGGGGCGCATTCCGCGTCCAAGGCCTGGAGGAGAACACGGTGGACGTCCGCCTCATCACTCGGGACTTCGCTCCCTGCAGGGCTGCCGCAGTGCATCTTGTCGACGGGGCGGACGCAAGGCTCGAGTTCCGGCTTTCGCGCGGAGGCTCAATCAGAATCCGCGCGGACGATTCGTCGGGCGAGCCCAAGGCGGGAGTCATGTTCGGGCTCGCATACGAGGACGGCGAATGCATGTCCATAGGCATGGGCAATGACGCGAAGATAGACAAGATCAGGAAGTTCAACACCGGCGCGGACGGGACCTGCACCGTCCTTCGCGTGCCGCCCGGTAGGGTTGTTATCAAATGCCGGGATACCGACGGATCCGATTTCCCTGACGAGACCGTCTCGGTAGCCGAGGGGGGCGTGGTGGAGAAGCGGTACGCGGTCAAGTAGCGTGTGCGCATGCCGGCGAAACAGCCGGCCGCTGCCTCGGAAATTTCCGGGGCCGGGCTTTTCGCCATTTCGCAAAATATCGTCCGGCGATAGGTCATGCCGTCATCGCGAGCGCCCGCCCGCGGGGCGGGCGGGCGCAGGAAGATATATGATTATCGCTCCCGCAGCGAGACGGCAGATTCAGATGTAGCCACGGCACTCTGTGCCGTGATCCTCGCCCCAGCCCGCCTTCGCCTGCCGGACATTGCGAGGGCTTCGGCGGGCTTCGCTCCGGGGGCGGCTACATCCTCAGCGGGGAACTGGATAAAGAAACAGCCCATTGTACAAGCCGATTCAAGGCATGAAGCAGGGTGAGATCGCTTCGCGCCGATTGGCCTTATCGGCGCTCGCGATGACTGACACAAGCCGGTCATCGCGAGGAGCGCAGCGACGACGCGATCTCCGCCCGCTTTCCGAG
>JBFZBV010000448.1:0-10560 GCA_041308285.1 Planctomycetota bacterium
CCTCGATGAACAGCACCGATCCGGGGTTGAAGACGTCGCCCTGGAGCGTGATGGACACCGGCATCTCGGGGATTGCGAGCGTGTCGCCGTCGCGCAGCTCGAGGTTGAAGATGGAGCTCTCGAATTCGGCGGAATCCTGGAGCACAATCGCCAGCCTGCCTACGACCGGCGTGTTCTCGAGCTCGCTCAGAAGCCTCCGCCTGGCCTCTATCGAGCTCTGGACCTTCCTCAGCACCTGCTCGTTCACCGCTTCCATGGAGAGCTGGGTCTCGAGCTCAGAGACCTTGTTCTTCTGCTCGGCGATGAACCGCCTGAGGGACTGCTCCTGGATTTCCTTCACGCTCGTGCGCGTGAAGAACGTGCCCGGCAGGAAAGCCCGCTTGGTGAACCCGCCGGCCCTTTTTATGAGGTCGGACAGCCTGTCGCCCTTTTTCATGACGTACGCGCCCGGGAACCTCACCTCCCCGGAAATATCCGCCTTGACTGCGTATTCCGAGCATTTCTTGATGATGAGCCGGTCGAAGTTCTCCAGAAGCAGGTTGTGGGCCGGATCGCCCTCCAGGGCCTTCCCGAGGTTGAACGCGACCGTCTTTATCGTGTATTCGCCCGGCCCCCCCGCCGTGGCCGGAATCCTGCGCACGATTTCGGCCGACTCCATGTAGGCTTCCTTCAGTATGTTCCCGGCCCGGAAAACGAGGTCGGACACCCGCATGGACTCCGTGATCTCGCAGGTCATGGGGTTCCTGACGGCTCCGATGACCGTCGCCTCGGGGGCGGGCCTCACGTCCACTGCCGCGTAGATGACCACCTCGTCGAAGGGCCGGAGCCTCGGGTCCTGGGCGGCGGATCCCAGGGCCGCCGAAAGGTCCACGGCGATGGTCGTCCTCGACGTCGACGCCTTGTGGCCGCCGTGCGCGAAATCGTAGCCCTTGGACTTCTCCGTGAGCCTCAGTACCTCGGCCCTGCCGAGGTACGTGTCGGGCCGCAGGGACTTCTGCGCCGAGAAGAGAAGCCCGGTCAGCGTCATGCCCTCGCGGAACGGGTACGTTCCGGGCTTGTCCACGTTCCCCGTTATGGAGACCGTGAGGCCCTTGGAGGTCTCCTCCAGGGTGAGGATCCTCAGGACGTCCATCTTCCTCAGGACCGCGTCCGCCGCCTCGTCCCCGGCGAGGACCGCCGCGAGGTCCACTGACAGCACCTCCCTCTCGGGCCGGTAGTCGATGCCTTTCACCGAGACCTTGACGTCCGAGCCGGCCTCCGAACGGCGGAGCAGCTCGGCCCGCCCGAGGAAGCTGCCGGGAAGCGGGCCTCCGCAGAGCGCCAGGAGATGCGACACCTTCATCCCCTCCCGCCACTGGTACTCCCCCGGACGCCGGACGCTTCCCTCGGCCGTGACGCAGTTGCGCACCACGGAGTCGACCGGGAAGACCTCCACCCTGTCGCCGTCGCGGATTGCCGCCGCGGACAGGTCGCCGGATATGTCCAGGATTTCACGCCTTTCGTTCTCCATGGTCCGCTCGATTCTCACGGTCGACCGGAAGCTCCTGGATGTGAACCCCCCGGCGAGCGCGATGACGTCCGCTAGGGTCTTCTCGTCCTTGAGCTCGTAGCGGGCCGGCCTGCGGACTTCGCCCCCGATCTCCACGAGGGGGCCCGCGACCGGTATGAACACGGCGTCGCCGCCTTCCACCCTCGCATCGGAGGACTTGTCGCCCCGGAGAAGAAGGTCGTAGAGGTCGAACGTCGTCACGGTCTTCCCGTCCCTGCGGAGCTCAATCCTCCGCATGGATCCGGATTCCAGGGGGCCGGAAGTGGCGAGAAGAGCGTTCAGAAGGGTCCCCACCGCGCTGATTGTATAGAGCCCCGGGCGGTCCAGTTCGCCCACGACGTAGACCTGCATCGCCCTGAGCCTGCCCATGGTGACAGAAATCTTCACGTCCTTGAGAATCCGGCCCAGGGATTCCCGGAACAGCGCCTCGAGGTCCCCGAACCGGCGGCCCCAGACCGTGATCTCCCCGGATTTCGGGACCGTGACCTTGCCTTCCCTCGAGACCGCGAGCGCGAGGGTGACGTCTTCGAGGTCGTTCCAGTAATGCAGCACAATCTGGTCCCCTGGCCCGACGATGTAGCCGTCGAACAGGGGCAGGGCGAGGTCGGCGATGAAATCCGCCTCCCTCTTCTCGAACAGGTCCGCGCCGAAGCGGCGCAGCGCGGGCCGCGCCGGAACGGCGGCATCCGCGCGCTCCCCGCCCTTCCGCGCCCCGGCCCCCTCCTCCGTCCCGGGCGAGGGCCCGGCCCCATCGGCCTTTCCTTTCGGGCCCCCGGCCTTCTGCCTGTCGGCGAGGTCCTTGAAAGGCGGAGCCTGGCCGGCGGTCCCTTCCTTCCCGGGCTTCCTGGCGAAGAGCTTCTCGATTTTCGCCCTCAGGCCGGGTTCGAGGGCGGCCACCCTGAGCATGTCGTCCTGGTCGAGGGCCTGGGCGGAATCGCCCGAGGCGGCGAGCCGGATTTTCCTCGCGAGCCCGGCCGGGAGGGATGCCAGGGATGCCAGCTCCTCCTCAGTCAGACCGGCGGCCGGCTGCGGCTCTTCCTGTGATCCTCCGGCTCCGCGGTCCGGAGGTTCCTGAGGCGCCGCCGGGGATGCGAAGAGCGCCGTGAGCAGGATCGCCAGGACCGCGGACAGGGGGAGACGGGATGCGCGCCGGAGGCTAGAATTCATATTTCACCTCGACCGAAAAGGTCACGTCTTCTTCTTCGGGACCCGCCGTCCTGCCGGGGTTCCGCACCTTGGCGTACTTCGCCGATGCCGAGATGCCGAATCCCTCGAGCCCGTCCAGGTTCAGCGCCGCCCCGCCGGAGAACTCCACGCGCTCCTCGTCAGCCCCGGCGGCGGACAGCTTCCGGCGCCGCTCCCAGTCGGCTCCTGCCCAGATTCTCAGGAAAGACGCGGGCGCGGAGGAGATCTCGAGATAGACGTCGTCCGAATCCGGCCCCGCATGGTGGCCTATCGGGTAGCCCTTGTAGAAGTGCCCGGTGGGATACGCCGCGCTGTGATAGGCCGAGGGGTGGATTCTGGCCCACTCGGCGCGGAGGTCGAATCCCGCCCCGGCGACGACCGTCGCGACGTGAAGCCCGACCCTGGTGCTCCAGCGGTAGGGAACCAGGCTCGAGACGTTCTCGCCGAAAGCCTCCCAGTACAGTGCGGCCCCGGCCCAGGGGAGGGTCAGCCTGATTCTGCCGTCCACGCCCGTCCGCTGGTCCGCGATGTCCGGCCTTCCCCTGTGGTCGCTCTCCTCGTACCCCAGGAGGATCCGGAAGATGTCGTGCGCGTCGGGCTTCTCAACGGATTCGCCGTCGAACATGAAGGTCCTCGAGACGCCGACCTCAATCCACGGGACCGGCCGGGCCGAGACCTTCATGCCCGCGAGGAAAGGGTGAGGGACGACCCTGTACTTAGCTCCTTCGAGCTCGGTGAAGAACAGCTCGTACTTGAGCGGCCCGATGCACGAGAAGATCCAGGGGAGCAGCACGGGCTGGGGATTGGATATCTTGAGAAGCTTGAAGGGCTCGGGGTTCTCCGACATGAGGAGGGAGTCGTGGCCCTGCGGGCCCCACACGACGGAGTCGTAGCCTCCGTAGATGTCCACGTTCAGCGCGGAGATTTTGACGCCTGTGTGCGGGATTCTGACGGTGGTCTCGTCCTCGCCGGCCGGGGCCTCTCCGGAGTTGTAGAGCACTTCGAAGTCGATGTTGAACGTGAGGAAGTCCAGGAGGCGGCCGTGCGCGGACCCGCGCGCGAGCACCGAGCCTCCCTCGTACATGTCCCGGCCGGACTGGCGTTCGATCTGTGGATCCCCCTTGCGGTTTATGTACGAGGCGGAAAGGCCCTGGAAGGGCTTGATATAGCTCTCCCCTTCGCCCGCGTCGGACCTCTCTATGTACGACACCTCGGCCCGGTATCTCCTGAGGTGCCTCGCTATCTCACCCTTGATTGCAGCGGTGGCGATCGGGTTGATATCCGCGTTGTCCGATGCCTCGAGGAGCAGCCTCGCTATCTCCTCCCTGCACATGGGCCTTATCGCGGAGATTCTCGAGTCCAGGAGCCCCAGGCAGTCGAGCCTGTCCAGGAACTCGTAGACCTGCTCGTCGGACGGCACGCTGGGCCCGGAGGCGGCAGTGGCCTGTCCCGCCGCGAAAAGCGCGGAGGCGCATATGAGCACGAGCAACTGGCCGGGCCTCTTTGACATAGGCGTTCGGACAAAGGGCCGGATGCCGGTGATCCCGCGTGAAGAAAGCGCATGGGATTGCCAGGAATGGCCGCGGCTGCCGCGCCCGGTCCTGCTCCGGCTCGTCCGGGTGAAGGGATTCTAGGACTGCGGGCGAATCGTGTCAATGCGCAACGGCAGGCTTCCCGAGGCGCGGAAAACCGGCGGGATGGGCCCGCCGGCCGGCATGGCCGCCCGGGGCCGGGGAATCACTTCTGCCATTTCCTGAGGTTGTGGAGCATGTAGAGGACGGTCGGCATCTGCTCCTCGGCTGTCTGAGAGTGGGCCAGAGTGATGATTTCGTACATCACCGACCTGTACTTGATGAAGTCGACCTGGACGAAAATGGCCGGGCTTTCGAACCCCATGGCCCGGAAAATCTTGAGGAGTTCGGAAGAGACCTCCGCGTCGAACGTGAACCTGTGGGATTTGAACTGCGACAGCCCCACCTTCTGGCTGGTCCTCCTGTTTATGTTCTTGAGCCCCCTCCTCTCGAGCTCGAGCACCGTGCAGCGCTCCATCTCCTTGACGTTCGAGGGGTCCGCGAACCGGCCGCCGGGAAAAGGCACCCGCCAGTCGTTCACCATCGGAAAGCTCGCGAAGTACATGGACACGGCCTTGCCCGGGTTCTTGAGCTCCGAGTCCTTCCAGATCCAGAACTGCTTCGGCTTCAGGATTTCAATCTCTCCGAACATCACTTTCTCGGTCTCCTGCAGATCCTTAATCCTCTCCGCCTTGGATTTCTTCAGGAATCGGAAGTCGTCCATGCGGAGCTTGCCCTCGGAGCCGGGTTTCGCCTTGAACCCGGTCCCCGCGGCAAGGAGCATGGCCGACTGGAGGTTCATCCGGAACTCCTCGGAGTTCTCGAGGTCGCCCTTCAGGGTCTCGATTGGGAGGAAGTCCTCGAAGTCGAAGGTGTGCTTCTTCCATTCCTTCGCCGCGGCGAACGAATGGTAGTGGATGCGCATGGCTTCGTTCCGGAACGTGAAGAGGACCATGACGAATTCGCCCTCCCCGCATGCTTCGAAAGACAGGCCGCTGAAGGCCGAAAGGTCCTGCCAGCCCTTGAAAGGCGCTTTTCCGAGCGACAGGGCCGCGTAGGCCCTGGGGTTGTCTTCGCCGCTGCCGTCCTTCTTCGGGAAGGCCTTTCCGAGGGAGAAGGCGAATTCCAGGCACTTGCCCTTCCCGTCCTCGCGCGCGGCTACCTCTACCTTGGCTGTGGACGCCCCGCCGTCGTTCTTGTCGTCGAACGCCATCCAGTCGCCCTGGCCGAAGGGCTTGAGATTCCCGTCCTCGAAGTCGTCCTTGACTTCGAAGTCCTTCGATGCGTCCGCGGATCCGGCCTTCGGGCCGGTTCCCTGGCCTGCGCAGATGCCGGCGGCAAGGATTAAGGCTGCGAGGGCGGGAACAGCCGGAATCGGCGACCTCATGATGCCTCCTCATGCACTCCTTGGTAATCGCTCCGGTTGGCCACTTCGTAAGAATATCATTATATGAAGTAGAATACACTCCGGCCGTGGCGGCGGTTTCACCGGATTCAAGAATCTTTGAAATATATGTAGGCACCGTTTTTGCGTATATTCCGCTTTCGCGTTGGTCCTGGGCCTGCGTTCGCACGGGGATTCGGATCGGCGGAGTCGCACTCATGCTGAAAGCACAGGGGCTGGTCAAGAAATACGGGAGTCTCGCCGCAGTCGACGGCGTGAGCCTTGAAATCGCATCCGGCGGGATTCTAGGCCTGCTCGGGCCCAACGGCGCGGGCAAGACCACGACCATCTCGATGATCTGCGGCCTCAGAAGACCGGACGCGGGAAACGTCGAAATCGACGGAATCGACCTTTTCGCGCACCCGTGGGCAGCCAAGATGCGCCTCGGCTTCTGCCCGCAGGAGACGGCCCTGTACGACGACCTCTCCGCCCTGGACAACCTCGCCTTCTTCGGCGGGCTCTACGGGATGAGGGGATCCGCACTGGCGGCGAGATCCGCGGAAATGCTCGGGTTCGCAGGCCTCTCGGACCGCGCCAGGCACAAGGTGTCCACCTACTCCGGCGGCATGAAGAGGAGGCTCAACATCGCGGTCGCGCTCATGCACGATCCCGGAATCCTCCTCCTGGACGAGCCCACCGCAGGGGTCGATCCCCAGTCGCGCAACGCCATTTTCGAGAGCATCGCCTCCCTGAAGGGCAAGGGGAAGTCCATCCTCTACACGACCCACTACATGGAGGAGGCCCAGAGGCTCTGCGACAGGATTGCCGTGATGGACCGGGGAAAGGTCCTCGCACTCGGGACTTTCGAGGAGCTCCTCGGACTCGTCGGATCGAAGGACAGGATTACCGTCCGGTGCGAAGGCGGTGCGGACGCTGTCCGGTCCGCGGCGGAGGCGCTCGCGGCGGACGGGCTGGACGCGCGGGCCGAAGGAGGAGTCCTGGCCGTGCTGGCATCCGACTCGGGCGCCGCGCTCTCCCGCGCGGCCGCTGCGCTCGACGCGGCCGGGGCGAAGATGACTGCCGCGAATATCGACAAGCCGACTCTCGAGTCGGTCTTCCTCCATCTCACCGGAAGGAGGCTCAGGGATTGAAGGCAATCCTCATAGTCCGCAAGAACATGAAGATTTTCCTCTCCGACAGGAAGGGGCTGTTCATATCCCTGGCCCTGCCGATTATCCTGGCCTCGATTATGGGGCTCACGTTCTCCGGATTCGGGAGCGGAGGCAAACGCGGGAAGCTGGCCGTCGCAGTGGTCGACCTCGACCGCTCCGGGCAATCGGAGAAGCTCGTGAAGTCGCTCGAGGCCTCCGACGACCTTCGCGTGGAACGCGCCGAAGCGGAGAAGGAGGCGGCGGACCGCGTCCGTGAGGGCCGAATCGCCGCGGCGCTGGTGATTCGGCCGGACGCCGGCGAGAGGATGAGGAAGCTCTTCGCGGGGGGCGAGAAGGCCGGATTCACGCTGCACGTCGACCCTTCCCGCATGGTCGAGGTCGGGATGCTCAGGGGAATCCTGTTCCAGAAGGTGATGGAGCGCGTGTCGGAGTCCATGTTCGACCGCGAGGCCGCGGTCGGAAATTTCAGGGAGGCGATTGCGACGCTGGAGGCCGATGCGGCCGCGAAGAACAAGGAGGAGCTCGGCGGGTTCCTGAAGAGCGGCATCGAGTTCTTCGGGAAGATGCCCGTTTCCGGAATCGCTGGCCCGGGCGGGTCGGACAATATGGGGAACCGGCTGTCGAGGCCGGTCGATTTCGAGGTGGTCGAGGTCACCACATCGAAGAACGAGGAGTTCCGCGGCTTCGACATGATGGCTCAGACTTTCGCCGGCACGAGCGCGATGTTCCTGCTGTTCACCGTGCTGGACGGCGCGCTGGCGTTCATAAGGGAGCGCCAGAGGAAGACGCTGTCCCGCCTCCTCGCCGCCCCGGTTTCGAGGTCGTCGATAATGCTGGGCGAATGCGGGTCGTACATGGTCATAGCGCTTGCCCAGCTCGTGCTGCTGTTCTCGTTCGCGAAAATCGTTTTCGGAATCCCTTTGAGCTCCTCGCCCCCGCTCATCGCGCTCGTGGCCCTCTCGACCTGCTGGGCGGCCGCGGGCTTCGGGATTTTCATCGCCTCGATAGGCCGGACCGAGAAGCAGGTCCAGGGAATATCCATGCTCGCCATCCTCGTGATGTCCGCACTGGGAGGGTCCATGGTCCCGGTGTGGTTCATGCCGGACTTCATGAAGACGGCGTCGAATTTCACGATGACCAAGTGGGCGGTCAGGGGCTTCGAGGCGGTCACGTGGCGCGGGCTCGATTTCGCGCAAGTAGCGCCCGACGCCGCCGTCCTGCTCGGGATGGGCACCGTGCTCTTCGCGCTCTCGCTCGCGCTCGGGAGGCTCGATTCCGAGTGCTAGCCGCTTCAGGCCCGCGGCCCCTTCAGCGCCTGCTCCTGAGAGGCGCGTCCATGACCTGGCGGCGGACCTGCGAAAGGGAGTGGAAGCTGCGCGCGAGCCTCGCCCACGACTCGGGCGATTTCCAGAACATCGTGGCGTAGTTCCACCACACCCGCGGCCTCAGGTACCAGCTCCGGTGGAAGTCGCGGTACAGCTCGTCGAGCCGCTCCTTGGTGAGCCCGCGGGGAACGAACGTGAAGTTGAGGCAGTTCATGTCCTCGAGCCTCTCCTCGAAAGCGCCGGAGCTCGCAAGGTCCTTGTAGAGCGGGCTCCCGGGGAACGGGGTGAACTTGGTCATGTTCACGTCGTCTATGGGGTTCCGCCAGATGAAATCCCTCGTCCGCCTGAACGTCTCCTCCGTCTCCCCCGGCAGGCCGCAGATGAAGAGCCCCTTGGCCCTGAGCCCCGCCTCCTTGATTATGCGCAGAGCCTCCTCGCCCTTCTCTATGGTCGCCGAGCCGCGCTTGTGCCGCAGCAGAAGCTCCGGGTCGCCGGTCTCGAGGCCCAGGCTAATCATCCAGCATCCGGCCTCCTTGAGCAGGGTCACGAGCTCGCGGTCGATGTGGCTCACCTGGGCCGCGCAGTTGAAGGTGATTCTCCTAGCCCAGGAATTGAGCTTAGAAGCCAGGTCGACGACCCTCTCCCTCTTCAGGGTGAAGAGGTCGTCGTAGAAGTTCAAGTGGCGGATGCCGTAAGTCCGCCTCAGGAACTTGACGTGCTCGAAGATGTAGTCGGCGGAGTTGAACCGGAACGAGGACCTGAAGACGGACCGGTCGCAGAACGTGCATCTGTAGGGGCATCCGCGCGCGGAAATCATGGTCGTGCCCGGGCCGCGCGGATAGTTGAACATCGGCAGCTGGTAGAGCCCGGGGAAGCCCGCGAGCTTCGCATAGGCGGGGAACGGCAGCGTGTCGAGATTCAGGCCTGCGGCGCGGAATCCGTTGAAAACCGGCTCCCCCGATCCGTCGCGCCGGATGAGGCCCGGGATTGCGCCGGTCTCCGCGCCCGAGCTCGCATTCATGAGCTCGTACAGGGTCTCCTCCCCCTCGCCGACGACCCCGAAGTCGATTTCCTGCCGGCCCTTGAGCGCGTCCTCAATCAGCGCGGAGACGTGGACCCCGCCGAAGACGATTGCGGCCGAAGGGAGCCGCTCGCGCACGAGCTTCGCGATTCTGGTGCCTTGCGGGAAGCTCGAAGTGGTGACCGTGAACCCTACGTAGCGGGGACCCAGGCCGGCCACGCGGTCCGCGGTCTCCTCGTCCTTCATCGGTTCCGCGTAGCAGTCGAGGATTTCCGTGCGGATGCCCCTGGCCTCGAGATACGCGGATAGGGACATGATTCCGAGCGGCGGCATGATGTTGGCCAACCTCGTCATGTCGCTCTTCGACCCTGCGAACCAGTTCGCGCCCTGCGGGTGGACGAATACTATGTCGGGTCTTTTGCTCTGCACGCGTGAATTATAACGGAGGAGATCGGGTGTTCGACTGAAAACACGGGGCGGTCTCCTCGTGGCGCCGAATGCAGGACCGAACCGGGACGGGCCTCCTTGCGGTTAGAACGGAGGAGGTTATCATCGGGGCCTCGCGGAGGCGCGTGAAGGATCGCGGGGGGGGGTGGATTGCCGGCTCGCCCCCGGCGGCGTGATGAAAGGGGTCTCGATTGAAGAGCAGGCGTCATCCTCTTGCCGGAATGGCCGTTCTGGCGGCTGCCTTCTGCTGGGCGGGGTCTGCTCTGGCCGGCGAAAGCGGAGGCGGCGCGGGAAACGGGGGCGACGAGGCGGGGACGGCCGTGCTCGAAGACGTGGTCGTAACGTCGAAGACCACCGTCTACGACCAGAAAATCGGCGAGAAGCTGGTGCTGGGATCCGAGGTGCTCGAGCTCCCACTCATCGACAACGACGTGTTCCGGGCGGTGCAGGTGCATCCGGGAGTCAGCGGCGGCGACTTCAACGCGAACTTCGCGGTTCGGGGCGGCGAGACCGACGAGACGCTCATACTTATCGACGGCGTGGAAATCTTCCGCCCCTTCCATCTGCACGACTACGGCGGAGCCCTGTCGGTGCTCGACATGCTTGCCGTGAAGAAGGTCAACCTCTCGCTAGGCGGATTCCAGGCGGATTTCGGCGACAAGCTGTCGGCCGTGCTTGAGACCGAGCTCAGGGACCCTTCGAAGGATACGGAGGTGGATGCGGGGCTGGACCTCCTGAACGCCCACCTGCTCGTCAGCTCCGATCCCGCCTTCCTCGCGGTCCGTGCGGGGTACATCGGCCTCCTCATGGGGCTCATGCAGTCGGACGAGAAGTTCGAGCCCCATTACTGGGACGTCCTGGCGCGGTTCGCCGGATCCGGAGCGGACGGGGCCAGATTCTCGGCAG
>JBFZBV010000449.1:0-3717 GCA_041308285.1 Planctomycetota bacterium
TGAAGGATTCGTCCTTGCGGTAGATTATGCAGTGTCTGCGGGATATGAGGTTGTCGGACAGGGTCACGTGGTTGCCCGCCCCCCTGCCGATGGTCGCGCGTTCGCCCACGTCTATGATGTACATCTCCCCCGCGGAGAACAGCAGGAACCGCGCCTTCTTGAAGGAACGGCCTTTCGCCGCGCCGTGCTGGTCCTCCACGAGGAAGCGCACGTCGCCCGCCTCGATTACGTCCCCTGCCCCTACCGGAGTCGGCGCCGAGATTCGGCCGCCGTTGACGACCACCGAGGCCGTGTCGTCCGCCGGCATCAGCGTGTAGCCATCTCCGGCGGCCGCAATCACGAAATGGCGGCTGGAGATTCCGTTCTCCTTGAGGCAGAGGGTGTTGTCAGGATTCGTCCCGACGGTGGTCACGCCCGAAAGGCCTATGCGACGGGGATTCTTGCCGCGGACGTGGACTATCAGGTTCAATCCGGCGAAGTCGGTGGACATCCGGGACCTCCAGGCGCTCCTTCGAAGGCACGGCCGCGAACTGGAATTTTAGCAATCCCGGACTCGCTGTCAACGTCCGGCCTTCCGGAGGAGCTTCGCCGCGCCCGAGAGGAGGCCGAAGAACGCGTAGGCGCCCACGGCGCAGCCCAGAACGGCGAAATTGGTCCAGGATCCCACGATTTCCCCGGCCCGGAATCCGGGGTCGACGGCAAGCGCGAGCCTGAAGCCGCAGAGGACCGCCAGGAAGATCCCCAGCGGATGGACGACCAGGGCCGTGTAGACGAACGTGAGGACGGACGCGGTCACCGGCCTTCTGTTGCCTCCGAGCATCCTGTAGACCGGGCGTATCGTGATCCTTGCGAGCACAGGGTTCCAGCCGGACCAGAAATGCTCGACCGCCGCGGGGACGTTCCCTCTCAGCATATGCCTGGCGGCCCTTGACATGAATCCCTTCTTGAGGAGGAACCCCTTGCGGAACGACGCGCCGAGCATGGCGTAAGCCGGCTCATAGTAAGGTGATACGCGGCGGAACAGCGGCGCGGCGGCCCTCAGCATGCGTGCGCTCAGCACCGTGTACCACGCGAGCACGCCGCCTGCCACGGCGGAAACGCGCGAACCCAGAGGCAGCATGTCGAAGAACGCGGGGTCGACGAAGGCCCTCCCGTGCTCCGATTCCGCCGGGTCATGCTTTTCCACGAAAGGCAGCTTGTCCAGGAACGGGTAGATTATCCTGAGCAGGAGGGAATCGTCGCGGAAGATCGACGAGAGGTCCGCCTTTATCCTGCTCGCGTATAGTGCTTCGCCCGATTCCCCGCCGAGAAGGAGGAGGAAGAGCCCCGCGTCCTTGCGCGCCGCGCCTTCCACCGGCTCCTCTCCCGACGCGAACGCCCTGATTTGGTGCGCGACGAGCGTCCTGACCAGCACGGATCTGACGATGCGGTCTCCGATTTCCAGCACGGCCCTGTTGATGCCGATGAGCGGCGGGTCGGAATGCCCCGACACGGCGGAAGGGGACGATTCGAGCACTGCCACGCCCACGGGCCCGAGCGGCGCGCCGGAGTCGAGCCTGGAGGCTATTTCGTCCCTGTCCCTTGCCGCCGCGAGCGGGGACATCAGGAAGGATTCGAGACTCTCCCCCTCGCGCAGCGCCAGGGCCCGGACGAGCTCCGGCTCCACCCTGAACGAGAGGCTCCGGCGGCCGAACTGCACGGCCGCCTCGGGCCAGCCTGCGGCCCCGGGCCCGGATGGCTCGGCGTCCGCCGGGGAGGGGCGGTCCCCCGGCGCCGGCCTGGTCCGGACCGGCCCCTTGCGCGGGTTCGAATCCCTCATTGCCAGCGAATCGTCCATGACGCACCGCAGTCCGAAGCCGCGGAGCACGGCCGAATTCGTGGCGCGCTCCGGCGGAATCACGATAATATATCAGCGGAGCGTCCCCCGCTCAGACTATTTTGCGCAGCGACCATGAGGAAGACATTCACATCGCGCGTGCTCGGCGCCGCCCTGGCCGCGGCAGCGCTGCCCGTGCTCGCTTCCTGCCCCGCAGGCACGGACGCCGGACTCCGCAGCGGAGACCGGGGCGAATCCTCGGACCATGCCGTACCGTCCGGCGGCGCGCCGGAGTGGCCGGAGATCGCAATCGGCCCGGGCGCCCTGGAGGCGGAAGCCGCAAGGGTCAGGAGGATTCTGGGCGCGGACTTCCAGGTCCGGGTTTCCCCGCCGTTCGTCGTGTGCGCCGACGTCTCGCCGGATTACCTGGACAGGCTGTGCACCCACACGGTGCGGGACTACCTGGACGCGCTGAAGAGGGACTTCTTCACGAAGGAGGATCCCTCGCACGTGCACAGGATATTCCTTTTCAAGGACGGCCCGAGCTACAGGAAGCACGCGAAGGCCCTCTTCGACGACACGCCCCGGACCCCCTACGGGTACTACGATCCAAGGGCCCGGTCGCTGATAATGGACATCTCCACGGGCGGCGGGACGCTGATTCACGAGATGGTGCACGCCCTCAGGAAATACGATTTCCCTCGGATGCCTGTCTGGTTCGACGAGGGGCTTGCGTCGCTGTTCGAGCAGTGCACTCTGGAGGACGACCACATCAAGGGCCTCGTGAACTGGAGGCTCGGCGTGTTCGCGGCGGGATTCAGGAAGGGCGGCTACGTGCCGCTCAGGGAGCTCATGTCCATGGACGCGTCCCTGTTTTCCGGCATTGGGATCTCCATGCACTACGCCGAGGCCAGATACCTCTGCCTGTACATGCAGGAGCTCGGAATCCTGCGGAGTTTCTACTCGGCCTTCAGGGACGGGTTCTCGAGGGACCCCACGGGCGCCGTGTTCCTGGCGGAGGCGGCCGGCAAACCGATCGAGGACCTCGAGAAGGAATGGCTCGACTGGGTCGGGAAGCTCAAGTGGTGAGTTCCCCTGGCCGGCGGGCGCGGGCCTTTCCCGCCCCCGGGGCGGGCGTTGCAAAAGCCCGGGCCGGCGATATCATACCGGAGTCGCCACTGTTCTCCTGGAGGTCTTGTTGGGACGCATGGTTTTCGTCGCCGGGACCGACACCGGCGTGGGCAAGACGGTGTGCGCCGCGGGAATCATAAGGGCCCTGAGGGCGCGCGGGGCTTCCGTGTGCGGGGCGAAGCCCTTCTCGACGGGCTGCGGCGGCGGTGCCGGGCCGGAGGACGCCGTGAGGCTCGAGGAGGCCGCCGAATCCGGCGAGCCCATGGAGCTCCTGGCGCCCGTCAGGTTCGACGCCCCCCTCTCTCCGCTGTCGGCGGCGCTGCTCGAGGGGCGCGAAACCGACCTCAGGCGGGCCTCCGACGCGATTGACGAGCTCGGCTCGCGCCGGGACTTCGTCGTAATCGAGGGGGCGGGCGGGGTGATGGTCCCTCTCGCCCCGTGCTTCTATTTCCTGAACTTCGTCGCCGCGTGGCGGCCGGCCACGGTTGTCGTGGCCAGGCCCGGCCTCGGGACGCTGAACCACGTGTTCCTTACCGCGAGAGCCCTCGCAACGGTCTCGATTCCGCTGGCGGCCGTGGTGATGTCGGACTCCGCCGGGGCCGAGGAGGACCCTTCCTGGGAATCCAACCCCTCCGTCGTGGAGGAGTGCCTCGGCGTGCCGGTCTTCGCGCTCCCGCACCTGGGCGGTCGGCCGGAGAACGCGCCGCGGGCGGAGAGGGTTTTCGAGGGCCTTGTCGGGGCTCTGAAAGCATGCGCGGGGACGTCCACAC
>JBFZBV010000450.1:0-4933 GCA_041308285.1 Planctomycetota bacterium
TTCCGGCCTACCCGACCGAGGATGTCGTGGACCCGACCGGCGCGGGTGACAGCTTCGCGGGTGGGTTCATGGGATTCACGGCCTCGGAAGGGGCGTCAGGCGCTGGGGCCGGCGGGAAGGCCCTGTCTTACGGAACGGTCGTGGCCTCCTTCACTGTGGGGAAGTTCGGGGTTCACGGGCTGGTCGGGATAGGAAGGGCGGACATAGACAGGAGGCGCGAGGAGTTCCGCGGGATTTTCGCGGGGTGCTAATCGCGGCGCAGGCATGGGCAGGATAAGGGCTTTCGTGGCGGCGGAGATGCCGGAAGAGGTCCTGGAAAACATCTCCGCTGCGGTGAAGGATCTGGAATCCGCCGGCGAGGGAATCAGGTGCGTGGATCCCGCGAACATGCACCTCACAATCAAGTTCCTCGGGGAAATCCCGGAGTCGGATGCGATGAACGCCTGCAGGATTTGCACGGCTGCGGCCGGGCAGTCCAGTCCGGTGACTGCCGCCGTCGGCGGCGTGGGGGCGTTTCCAGGTCCGCGCAGGCCCCGGGTGATCTGGGCGGGCGTGGAAGAGGACACCGGCGGGCTCGCGCGAATCTACGGGGCTCTGGATACGGGGATGGAGGAGATAGGCGTCGCGCCCGAGCGGAGGCCCTTCAGGCCGCACCTGACGCTCGCCAGGGTTAGATTCGTGCGGGACCGAGGGCCGCTGGACAATTTCCTCATCAGCTGGGCCGACAGGGAGTTCGGCGAAGCCCATGTCGGAGAGATATGCCTTTTCATGAGCGAGCTGCGCAAGTCCGGTCCTCTGTACACGAAGATGGGCACGTTCCCTCTTTCGCCGGGCTTGTGAAAGGCAATCCTTTTTCTGTTGACACGGGCACGGACCTTATTAATATCTAAAATTTTATCTGTACTGTAGTCATTAGCGGGAAGGACGTTATGGCCATACAGCAAAACAGGAAGTCGAGATCCAAGAGGGGCATGCGCAACGCCCACAGGCGGCTCAAGAAGCCCGCGGTGGCGAAGTGCTTGAGGTGCCAGCAGGCGGTGCAGCCGCACAGGGTGTGCAGCAACTGCGGGTACTACGGCAAGCGCAAGGTCGTGCAGGTGAAAGAGGAGTAGCCCGGCCGGGGGGCGCCGCAGACGCTGCGGCCGGGATTCCATGACCGGGGCGTGCGTGCAACCGGCGCACGCTGGAACGAAGGCAAACCATATTATCGGATTTTCACATGAGGATTGCAGTAGACGCCATGGGCGGGGATTTCTCGCCGCGCGCGCCGGTCGAAGGCGCGATTGAGGCGGCCCGCCTTGACGGCTTGGACATCGAGCTGATACTGGTGGGGCAGCGCGAAAGGATAGAGCCCGTGATAGAGGCTCTCGGCGGCGCGCCGTCAAACGTTTCGATAATGCACGCCCCGCAGGTGATTGAGACAGGTGAAAGGCCGCTCCAGGCCGTCAGGAAGAAGCCGCAGTCCTCGCTTTGCCAGTGCATGCAAATCCTTGCCGACGGCCGGGCCGAGGCGATGGTCTCCGCTGGGAACACCGGGGCGTGCGTGACCTCTGCAAGCCTCATGCTCAAGAGGCTTCCGGGCGTGAAGAGGCCCGGCATCATCACATTCCTCCCGACCGTCAGCGGCAAGGTAGCAATCATAGACGTTGGCGCGAACGTCAAGTGCAGGCCGGAGCACCTGTTCCAGTACGGCATCATGGGGTCGGTGTACGTCTCCGCGATGCTCGGCGTGAAGAACCCGCGCATAGGAGTTCTGAACATCGGATCAGAGGACGCCAAGGGAAGCGACCTCGTGCAGAAGACGCACAAGCTGTTCTCCGAGAAGAACGTCGGATTCTGCGGCTATGTCGAGGGGCAGGACATATTCTCGGGACGGACGGACGTCGTCGTGACCGAGGGGTTCGTGGGCAACGTAATCCTGAAGGTCGCCGAAGGGCTGGCCGACTCGTTCGGGATTGCGCTCAAGGGCTTCGCATCGGCGCCGGACAGGACTCCCGAGCAGAGGGAGACGGTCGCGGATGCGCTGAAGTTCTTCCGCAGCAGGACGAACTACGAGGAGAGCGGAGGGGCGCCCCTTCTCGGGATTGCGGGCATCTGCATGAAATCGCACGGCCGGTCGACTCCCAAGGCAATCACCAACGCCGTGAAGATGGCCGTGAGGTTCGCGGAGAAGAAAATCAACGAGAACATCGTCGGGGAGATTAGGAAGTACTCGGCACGCGCCTGACAACCGCTTACTAATCCAATCACCCGGGCGGCGAGCCGCATGGTCCAGCCCGGCAGCCGGGCCGCGGCACCATTGAGGTGAACCTGATGACCAACGGCCGCAGAATAGTGATCGCCGGGACAGGCTCGTACGTTCCGGAGAGAATCCTCACCAACTTCGACCTCGAGAAGATGGTGGAGACGAGCGACGAGTGGATTGTCCAGCGCACCGGCATTTCGCAGAGGAGGATTAAGAGCGCCGACCAGGCGTCGTCGGACCTAGCGTACGCAGCGGCCGTGAAGGCGCTCGAGGCCGCGGAGCTCAAGCCTTCGGACCTGGAGCTCATAATCGTGGGCACCGTCACCCCGGACTCGCCTTTCCCTTCGGTCGGATGCCACATCCAGCACAGGCTCGGGGCGCCGTTCATCCCGGCCTTCGACGTGTCCGCGGCCTGCTCCGGCTTCCTCTACTCGGTATGCACGGCCTCGCAGTTCATCAAGAACGGGGTCGTCGACAATGCGCTCTGCATAGGCGTGGAATGCCTTTCCACGATTACCGACTACGAGGACCGCAACACGAGCGTGCTGTTCGGGGACGGGGCGGGGGCGGTCGTGCTCAAGGCCGCCGAGGAGGATTCCGCCGGCGCGCTGCTCGCTTTCGACATCAGGGCGGACGGAGGGGGCGGGGACCTGATGTACATCCCGGGCGGCGGTTCCAGGATGCCCACCTCGGTGGAGACCGTCGAGAAGAGGCTCCACTACATGAAGCTCAGGGGCAAGGAGATATTCCGGTTCGCGGTCGAGAAGTTCATAGAGCAGATGGACATCTGCCTCGAGAGGACGGGGCTCAAGGCCGACGACATCGCCCTCATAATCCCGCACCAGGTCAACATCAGGATAATAGACGCCGCGATAAAGAAGATAGGCATCCCGATGGATCGGGTGATGGTGAACATCGACAGGTACGGGAACACCTCATCCGCATCCATCCCAATCGCGTTCGACGAGGCGGTGAGGCAGGGGCGCATCAAGAGGGGGGAAGTGGCCATGATGGTCGCCTTCGGCGCCGGGCTCACGTGGGGATCGGTGGTGTTCCGCTACTGAAAACCGCGGGGCGCGGTCCCCGCGAAGCTTCGGAGGTATAAGGCATGCCGGCAGGATATCTGTTCGCGGGCCAGGGATCCCAGCACGTCGGCATGGGCGAGGACCTGTACGGGAAGAGCGCCGCCGCCAGGGAGGTCCTCGACCTCGCGGGCGAAGTGATGGGCTTCGACCTCAAGGCCCTGTGCTTCAAGGGCCCGGAGGAGGAGCTCGCGGCCACGCGAATCAGCCAGCCGGCAATCATGGCGGTCGGCCTGGCGCATTTCCGGTCGGTCCAGGGGCTGGGCGCCGACGCGGTGGCCGCCGGTCTGAGCCTGGGCGAATACACCGCGCTGGCGGCCGCCGGCGCGCTGTCCGACCGGGACGCGCTCGAACTCGTCAAGACGCGCGGGGAGCTCATGCAGAAGTCATGCGACGAGAACCCGGGCGGGATGGTGTCGATCATCGGGCTCGAGAGGTCCAGGGTCGACGACGTGGTCCGGGAGGCGTCCTCGAGGGGCGTCATCGGGGTATCGAACGTGAACTCGCCCACTCAGATTGCGGTGGGGGGATCGAACGAGGCGCTCGAGTACGCGACCGGGCTCGCGACCGCGGCGGGCGCGCAGAAGGTGGTCAGGCTCAACGTGGCCGGGGCGTTCCACACGGCCCTGATGGAGGGCGCGAGGGACAGGCTCAAGGAGAGGATTGTCTCGACGAGGATCGTCAAGCCGCGCTTTCCGGTCGTATCCAACGTCACGGCGAACTACACGGTGGACCCCATGGAGATAAGGGAGAACCTGGTCAACCAGCTCACGTCGCCGGTCCTGTGGTCCGATTCGATGATACTCATGATTAGCGACGGGGTGCGCAAGTTCTACGAATTCGGCCCCGGCAACGTGCTCGCCGGGCTGCTCCGCAGGATTGACAGGTCCGTGGAATGCCGGAAGCCGTAATCGGGCTTCGCGGCGGTTTTCGGTGGTTTTGATGGAATTCGAGGGCAGGGGGGTGATAGTGACCGGCGCCGGGGGCGGCATCGGCAGGGCCCTGTGCACGGTCTTCGCGTCGGGCGGGGCGTCGGTCATGGTCAACGACGTGTCCGAGCCGGCGGCCTCGAGGACGGCTGCCGCCGTCCAGGAGCTCGGAGGCCGGGCCGTGGCGGACACGACGGACATAACGGACGCCGAGGCGGCCACTGCCATGATTGACAAGGCGGTCGGCGAGTTCGGGACTCTGGACGTGCTCGTGAACAACGCCGGCATAACAAGGGACATGTTCGTCATCAAGATGTCCGCCGACGACTGGGGCCGGGTGCTGGCCGTGAACCTGACCGGGGCGTTCAACTGTTCGAAGGCCGCCGCCAGGGCGATGTTGAAGCAGTCCAAGAAGGGCAGGGCGGGCTGCATGGTCAACGTGGCGTCGGTAATCGGAATCGGGGGGAACGCGGGCCAGGCGAACTACGCGGCGTCGAAGGGCGGCCTCATCGCGTTCACCAAGTCGCTCGCCAAGGAGCTCGGGCCCAGGCGCATCAGGGTGAACGCGGTCGCGCCCGGGTTCATACTGACTCCCATGACCGACGCCCTCTCGGAGGAGGTGCGCGGCCAGATTCTCTCAAGGATTCCCCTGGGCGAGTTCGGCACCCCTGCCGACG
>JBFZBV010000451.1:0-3192 GCA_041308285.1 Planctomycetota bacterium
TGACCCGGGCAGGCTCGTGAACCTGCCCTCGGGCTGCGCCAACTGCATCCCGTACCGCGGCGAGGAGGGCGACAGGCGGGGAAAAAGCAGGACCTCCGGCACCGCGCCGGTGGTCAAGGACGGCAAGGTAGCGGTGTTCGCGTTCAAGGACGGGGCCGTGACCGACGTAACGGGCGATGCTGCAATGTGCGCTGAGTTCAAGAAGGCCGTCTTCGACCCCGCAGCGCCGGACATGAAGTTCCTCGGCAAGCTCGGCATCGGCGTGAACGACCGCTGCGAGTACAAGGAACCGCACGTGGAAAAGGAGAAGGCCGTGGGCATCCACTGGGGCATGGGGAACGCCAAGAAGTTCTTCACGGTCTACGCCAAAGAGAACCCCGTGCACGTGGACCTGACCTTCGTATACCCCGACGGGTCGCGCGAGACCGTCATGCGCGACTCGCGTTTCGACGCCGCCGTCCTCGGCCCTGCGTTCAGGATGTGAAAAGCTTGTGTGGGGGGGGGTAAACCCCTTTGAGGCTCTTTCTCTGCGTCCTGATTTCCCTGATCGAACGGCGCCAGGGATTCCTGAGCGCCGTTCGAGACTGATCTACCTGATATGAACCATCCCCCCCGCCCCCCCCCTCTTCCTTAAACTTTTATTCATTTCGCATTGATTGCGCACTGTGCGCGCAATCAATGCGCCTGCAGGCGAAGCCGGATGCTTGCGAAGGTCCAGGCAGACGCTTCGGCCGAGGCATTTGATCCCACTCGGACTGCATTCGCCTGGTTGTTTATTTTTTAACCTGCCTTGCGGGAGCGCATCGAGAAAGCAATCCCGAAGATCCGCGGAATTCCGGCGTTTCAGACGGAGGCGGATCAGGCGAATCAGGACGCAGAAAAAGAGGCCCAAAGGGTTTCCCCCCGCAGCGCCCTCGCCAATCTTTACACCCCGCACGCTGATCAGTACCATGTTTCCAACGGTCATGCGGAGCGAGCCTGTGGACGAGGAAAACAAGGAAGTTCCGGAGCAGCCGGTAGAGTCCGAGTCGATGGAGGACGAGGACGAGTTCGTGTTCCTGGACGATGACGGCGAACTCGCGGACGTACTCGCCGACGCAGGGGTCGAACGCGCGCGGAAAAGCAAGGCAGGCCTCTTCTTCGCGGTTTTCCTGGCGTTTCTGCTGGCCGGAGCAGGGGCGTTCTGCCTCTACTGGTTCGCGCTGAGGGAAAAACCGAAACAGGCCGAAGAACCGGAAAAAGAAGCCGGAAAACAGCCTGCTGCAGAGCCCAAGCCCGAGCCGAAGCCCGAACCCAAGCCCGAGCCTGCTCCCGAGCCGCAGCCGGAACCGAAACCTGAGCCGCAACCTGAACCCAAACCCGAGCCCAAACCAGAACCTGCGCCCGAACCTGCGCCCGAGCCCAAGCCAGAGCCTGCTCCCGAGCCGCAGCCGGAGCCCGTGCCTGAGCCTGCTCCGAAGCCCGAACCTGCTCCCGAACCGAAACCAGAACCGGCGCCTGAACCGCAGCCGGAGCCGGCACCGGAGCCCCAGCCCCAGCCCGAGCCGGAACCCGTACCCGAGCCGGTCCCTCCGCCCGAGCCGCAACCGGAGCCCAAACCGGAGCCGCAACCGGATCCGAAACCCGAGCCTGATCCCGAAACCGCGAAGAAGGAGCAGGACCTCGTTGACAAGACCCCGGAAATGCTCAAAGCGAGGCGCCACCTCCTCAGGCTCGAGACCGCGCTAAAGTACGGCGGCACGGAGGAGAGCGAGAAGGCGGTCGACGCGGCCCTGGCCTGGCTCGACCGCACGGCCCTGCCCGAGGGGAGGTGGGACTCGCGCAAGCTCGGATCCAGCGAGAATCTCGACCTGGCTTTCGCGGGGCTCGCAATCCTGGCCTATACCGGCGCAGGCCAGACCGCGCAGGAGGGGGACCACAAGGAGACGGTCGCCAGGGCGGCGAAGTACCTGGTCTCGGCCCAGAGCCGCGAGAACGGGAAGATCTGGGCTTTCGGCCAGGGCGGCCACGGGCCGGGGTACACGCACGCGATCTGCGGCATGGCCCTCGTGGAGCTCGCGGCCCTGGACAAGGACCCGGCAATCTGCGCCGCCGCGGCCAGGGCCGTGGATTACTCGGTCAAGCATCACCAGTACAGCAAGAGGGGCAACAGGGGCGGCTGGCGCTACGACCCGGGCGACTGGGGCGATTCGTCGGTCACGGGCTGGTTCATGATGCAGCTCAAGGTCGCGCCCGAAGCGGGTATCGAGGTCCCTGCGGAAGCCGTGGCGGGCGGCGCGAAGTTCCTCGAGAGCGTCCGGTCCGACGAGAAGGACGGCGAAGGCCGCAGGCTGCATATCTACGGCTACACGCAGAAGAACGCGTTCACACAGAGGCGCTCGGTCATCGGCTGCCTTTGCAGGCTCTATTCGGACGCCAAGGCCGGGGATTTAATCCCGACGATAGACAGGATAATGTCCGAGAAGATGCCGAAATGGGAGGACCAGGACTGGTACTACTGGTACTACGGCATGCTTCTGACTTTCCAGGTCGACCTCGAGCGGTTCTCGAAGTGGAACCTCGCGCTCAGGGACATGATTGCCGCGAACCAGATCAAGGAAGGCGCGGATTCCGGATCGTGGAAGCCTCTCGGCGAGCATGCGGAATTCGGCAGGTTCTATTCCACCATCATGGCCGCGCTGTGCCTCGAGGTCTACTACCGGTACGCGCCGAAAGAGGAAGGCAAGTAGGTGGGATCCCGTGCTTCGGGACTTCCGCCCAGGCAGTCTGGAAATCGCAGTCAAAATGGAGGTGCGGGAACCATGCCAGAAGACCAAGGAAATCCGGAATCCGGGACGCAGAATCCGGGCCAGTCGCCGAACGCCGGCCAGTGGCCGCCGCCGAAGCCCGTTCCTCCTCCGCTGCCTTCAGGTCCTGCGCAGGGGTACGGCCCGCCGCCAATCCCGCCGGCGCCCGTGAGATCGCAGGGCCCGCCTCCGGTACCGCCCGGTCGGCCTCGGAGTTACAGCCCTCCGCCCGACACGCAGAAACAGGGCGCATTCTGGGGCGACGACGCGAGGCACGAGCCTTTCGAATCTCCGCAGACGAGCAGGATGGCGATTGCCAGCCTGGTATGCGCCTTCTGCTGCCAGCCGGTAGGCCTCTTGCTGGGGATCATCTCGCTGGTGAGCATATCCAAGAGCAACGGCAGGG
>JBFZBV010000452.1:0-3332 GCA_041308285.1 Planctomycetota bacterium
CATCGCTGCTCCACGCCCGGGCGAAATCCGAACCCGGGCTGCGGCCCGCCGGCCGCGCACGCCGGGGCCCGCGCCAGGACGGCGGCGCCGGGCGCACGCGCAGAGCGGGACCCCCTCATGCCTTCGCGGCGAGATCCGAGGTGCAGTGCGGGCATCTCGTCGCCTTTATCGGGATGGTGGTCGTGCAGAACGCGCATTCCTTGGTGGTCGGCTCCGCCGCCTTCTTCTTCCGGTGCAGCGAGTTCATGCCCCTGACGAGGATGAACACGGCGAACGCCACGATGACGAAGCTGATTGCGGCGTTCACGAACGCGCCGTACCCGAGCGTCACTGCGCCGGCGGCCTTCGCGTCGGCGAGCACGCTGTACGGGCCCGGCGTCTTCCCGTCCTTGAGCACGATGAAGAAATCCGAGAAGTCGACGCCGCCCACGAGCAGGCCCAGGGGCGGCATCAGGACGTCCTCGACCAGGCTCTTGACTATCGTCCCGAACGCCCCGCCGATGATGACGCCCGTCGCCATGTCGACGACGTTGCCGCGCATGGCGAATTCCTTGAACTCCTTGAGCATTCCCTTTCCCTTTAAAAGGCATCGCGCTGCGCGCGGGCCGGACCCGGAATCCGGACCCGGCACGGCCGGGAAGCCCGGCCTCATTCCGCCTTCGAGAGCCTGCCGCCCTTCGAAAGCACGTAGAACCCGTCCGGCTCCACGTTCTCGAAAACCTGCACGGAGTTGGGATTGTCGGGCCAGCGCACCTCGAGCCTGTCGACCTTCGCGGCCTTTCCCAGCCCGAAGCGCAGGTCCGAGTCGTCCCTGTGGCCGCCGATTCCCAGGCATCCGTACACCTCGCGGATTTGGCGCCTGCCGTCCGCCGTGACGGCGACCCTCGCCCCCACGGCCTGGCCGCGAAGCCGCAGGTTCAGGAACCGGTTGCCCGACCTCCGGGCCTCCACGTTGCGGAACAGCCCGGTCTCCAGCGGGTACGCCTTCACCTGCTCCGGCGTGAGCCTCATGTGGTTGCGCGACACCATGATGTCCGTGCCGCCGTCGCGGTCGTAGTCCGCGAACGAGATGTTGCTCGCGTTGACCCACCTGAACCCGAGCCTGGCCGTCCAGTCCTCGAACGAGCCCGACCCGTCCGGCCTCTGCCTGTAGAGCTTCAGGATCTGCTCGTCGGGGTAGTCGCTCGACGCCACCACGAGGTCCAGCCATCCGTCGTTGTCCGCGTCGAGCCATCCTGCGTGGAGGTCCCCCCAGTTCTCGACGTTGACTTGCGGGGCGGCCCTGGGAATCAGCAGGAGGTCGCGCCGGAACGCGAACCTGCCCCGGGCGCCGGAGTTGACGAGCATCATCGAAGGGTCGAATATCCTGTTGTCCCAGTGCCGAATCGTGGCCAGGAAGCAGTCCATGTCGCCGTCGCAGTCGTAGTCCGCCACGGCCGCCTCGAACGTGCAGGTGTTGCAGAACCTGGCGTCGGCCCCGCCGAACACGTAGGTCCTGCCGTGCGCGTCGCAGTCGAATCCCGTCTCCTGCGCCACGTCCGTGAAAGTGCCGTCCCCGTTGTTCCGCCACAGCGTGTTCCACCGCCCGGCGTAGGTTCCAATCAGCAGGTCCTGGAGGCCGTCGTTGTTCCAGTCCGTGTGCGCGGCGCAGAAAACCGGCTTGCGCGACGTCCTCTTCTCAGGCTCGGGATCCCCGAGCAGCCCCGCCTTGGCCGTCACGTCCTCGAAAGTCCCGTCGCCCCGGCCGCGGTACAGCGGGCTCACCGACGCCTCCATCCCCTTCCAGGGCTTGAGGAACCAGTTGCCCACGTAAACGTCCACGTTGCCGTCGCCGTCGAAGTCGAAGAAGCACGCCGTGATCGTCGTCTGCGGCTCCGTCGACAGGCCCGTGTCCTTCTTGAGCGCGAACCCGCCCTTCCCGTCCCCGAGCCAGATCTCGTTCCTCCTCCCGTGGTCCTTGAAATCCTGGTTTGACATGTCGATGAGGAACGTGACGAAGAGGTCCAGGTTGCCGTCGTTGTTTACGTCGGCGATTGCCAGCCCGTGGCTCGGCACCGGCGGGTCGGCCTTGTCGTCCGGCGCCAGCCGCCGGTCGTCGGCGGACCTCTTGAACGCCTTCCCGCCCTGGTTGATGAACACCTTGCCGGCGTTGACGATTGCGTCGGGCAGCCCGTCGTTGTCGACGTCCGCGAAGTACAGGCCCCCGCTCCCGTCCTCCTGCTTGAGGCCCGTCTCGGCGGAACGGTCCTCGAAGAGCGCTGCCGGCCCCTGCTCGGCGAAGGCGCACGGGAGGGCGGCGCCCAGAGCGGCGTACGCCGCCCAGGCGGCGCGCAGAACCAATCTCATGGCCGTCTTCTCCAAGGATGAAGGTTCCCCCGCGGGCCAAGGCGCTACTCGCCCTCGCCCCCGTCCCCGGCCTTCCCGGCCCCGCCCTCCCCCTCGGGCTTCCTCTCTTCCTCCTCATCCATGATCCCGACCTCAATCCCGTTCATCTTCTTCATGATGCCGAGATACTCGCCGAGGGGCATCAGGCCGAGCTCCTTGCGGAACTCGTCGACCTTCGCCCTGTCCTCGAGCGGCAGGACCGCAGGCCGCCCCTTGGGGTCGGCCGCCACCTGCGATCCGAACCTCTGCTTCTCCCCGAGCATTATCCTGAGCCTGTCGTAGAGGAGCGCATACCCCTGGGCGTCGCCCTTGGCCGACTTGAGGTCCTTCTCGATTTCCGGCAGGGCGGCCATCATGAGGGGCAGGTCGCCGCTGTGCTGGACGATGAGGAAGGCCGCGTTTGCAGCGGCGGAGCCGAAGCGCGCCGTGTCAATCCAGCCGGTCTCGGCGGCCGTCTTCCTGAGCCAGGCCGTGTTCTCCCTGTCCACCCGCGCCCAGTCCGCCCGCCGCTTCGGATCGACCCTCACAGCCTGGTCCTCCTTGACCCTCGCCCCGAGCTCGTCCTGGATTTCCTTCGACTTCTCCGCCGGGACTTCGCCGGCGTCGCCGAACTTCAGGGGCTTGAGCTCAATCGGCGGCGGAGGGGGATCCAAGCGCCTGAAGACGCGGATTTCGGCGGGACTCCGCATCGAGGGGTGCGCCAGGCGGGTCTTGAGGTCCGCGCCGTCCAGCTCGAGCTTGAGCGACATCCTCAGGCCGTTTAGCCTCACGGTCAGGCCGTCCGGCTCGGCCCCGAGTATGCGCCCGACGACAATCTGCCCCTTCACCGAGATGATGAACCTGTCCGCCTCAATCTGCAGGATTTGACCCTTGTCCTTCGCGGATTCGAAGATGCCGGCGAAGGGATGGGCCGGTTTCCCGGGATCCTTGGATTCCTCGGCCGCGGC
>JBFZBV010000453.1:0-2580 GCA_041308285.1 Planctomycetota bacterium
ATCTCGAGGCTGTTGCCCGCCACCATTATCACGGCCATGGTCTCGCCAATCGCCCTGCCCATGCCCAGGATGACGGCCGCTATAATCCCCGACCGGGCCGCCTTGAGCATGACCATGTGCGTGGTCTGCCACCTCGTCGCGCCGAGGGCTATCGCGCCCTCCCAGTAGGGGCGGGGCACCGCGTTCAGCGCGTCCATGGAGATGCTGGTGATTGTGGGCAGGACCATGATGCCCAGGACCACGGAGGAGGCGAGCACCGAAAGCCCGGGGCCGCCCAGATGAGTCCTTATGAGCGGCACGATGGTGACGACCCCCACGAACCCGTAGACAACCGAAGGTATTCCGGCAAGGAGCTCGATTGCTGGCTTCAGTACCGCCGAGGCCTTCGGCGGGCAGAACTGCGTGAGGGTGATTGCCATTCCGAGACTGAAAACCACTCCGATGACCATGGCCCCGAAAGTGACCATAATCGAGCCCGCTATCATCGCAAGGATGCCGAAACGCCCCTCCCCCGGGCTCCAGTCGACCGAGAGGAAGAAGCCGCCGGCGTCCCTCGCGATGATGGGCACCCCTTCCTTGAAGATGAAGGCGGTTATCAGCCCCAGGCCCGACAGGGCCGTGAAGGCCGTGGCGAGCAGAATCGCGGATATGACCTTTTCCTTCTTCATCGTCAGCGGACGGTCGTGAGGCCTTCGGCCTTCAGCCGCCCCTGCCCTTCTTCAGAGAGGACGAACTCGATGAACTCCCCCGCGCCCGGCCCCGGATCCCCCTTCAACACGAAGTAGAAGGACCTCAGGAGCTTGTACTTGCCCATGGCGACGTTCGCCGCGGTGGGTTCCACGCCGTCGACCGGCAGGGTCTTGAGATCCTCCCCGACGAGGCCGAGGGACATGTAGCCTATCGCGGACGGGTCGCCTTTCACGAGCTCCTTCACCGCGCCGTTGGATTCCTGGACCAGGGCCCTGCGCGAGACGCGCTCCTTGCCCATCACGAGGCTCATGAAGCTCTCGCGTGTTCCGGAACCCTCCTCACGCGTGATGGGCCGGACCGGCCGGTCGGCCCCGCCGGCCTCGGACCAGTTCGAAATGCCTCCGTTGAAGATGCGTCGCAGCTGGCTCAGGCTGAGCCCCATCACGGGATTGGAGGGGTGCACGACGATTGCGAGACCGTCCCTGGCGATGACCACGGGCCTGAACTCGTCGCATTCCTCCTTCTTGAGGCATCGGGAGCACGTGCCGATGTCGGCGAGGCCGTTCGCGAGGGCCTGGATTCCCGCAGTCGATCCTCCGCCCTGCACCTCGACGTACCAGGCCGTGCTCTTCCGGTTGAATTCCTCGGCCAGGAGTTCCGCGAAGGGCTGAATCGAGGTCGATCCGATTATGTTCACGGTCTCCCGGCCTTCACGCCCGTCGCCGACGAGCAGGGGGAGGACGGCGAGGCACACGGCCAGGAAAACGAACGCCAGGAACGCCTTGGCCATGACTGCAGCTCCAAAAAGGCCAGGGCGTTATTTGAACAGCGGATTGTTAGGATATCGTTAAGAATCCGGGATTTCCTTGGCTGGCGTGGGGGTTGCCTTTGGAAGCCGCCGGGGCCTCCGCCGCCTTCGCATGCTCCGGCCATCGAGTCCGGTGCCGTTCGCGCCCTTGCTGGATTGGGCGCGAACGCACCGGACTGGGTGCCTGAAGCGCCCTTCTGGTAAAGATGGCGGAGGTCGGGCCCCCGGCGGCTCCTGAAGATGCAACCCCCATGACAGCCAGTTTTGCCCACAGATTCTGGCGAAGACCCCGAAATAGTTGGATTTCGTAAATGCGCCATGACACCTTTTACATCGATGAGATGAAACGACACCGAAAATGTCTTTGCAATTTCTGGAATGAAAAAAGGACTAAGTGACTATCCGAACCTGCCCGTGATGTAGTCCTCGGTCTGCGCTCTGAGGGGTTTCGTGAAAATCCGCCTCGTGCTGCCGTACTCAACGAGCACTCCTTCGTACATGAAAGCGGTCAGGTCGGACACGCGCGCAGCCTGCTGCATGTTGTGCGTCACGATGACGATGGTGTAGGCGCCGCGGAGCTCGCCCATGAGGTCCTCTATGCGGGCCGTGGATTTGGGGTCCAGGGCGGAGGTCGGCTCGTCCATCAGGAGGATTTCCGGGTCCACCGCCAGGGCGCGTGCGATGCATAGCCTCTGCTGCTGGCCGCCGGAGAGGCCGAGCGCGTTGTGGTGCAGCCTGTCCTTGACCTCGGACCAGAGTGCGGCCCGGTTGAGGCTGCGCTCCACGACCTCGGCGAGCTCGCGGCGGCTCCTGACGCCCAGGAGCCTGGGGCCGTAGGCGACGTTCTCGAAAACGGTCTTCGGGAACGGGTTCGGCTTCTGGAACACCATGCCGACGCGCGCGCGCAGCTGCACCACGTCGCGGCGCTTGTCGTAGATGTCCTCGCCCTCGAGGCTGATCGAGCCCGTGACGCGGGCGATCGGAATCGTGTCGTTGAGCCGGTTCAGGCAGCGCAGGAAAGTGCTCTTGCCGCAGCCCGAGGGCCCGATCATGGCGATCACCTCGTTCCGGCCGATGTCCAG
>JBFZBV010000454.1:0-5165 GCA_041308285.1 Planctomycetota bacterium
GGCCTCCGCGAGGCCATACCCCCCGCCGTGGAGCTGGCGAAAGACCCCGGGGAGAGCGTGCGCCGAGGCGTGGCTGCGATTCTGGGCAAGTTCAAGGGGGAAGAGGCAATCGAACCGCTCGTCGCGCTCCTGCACGACCGGATCATGACGGTCCGGTTCACGGCCCAGGACTCACTGGGCATGATCGGGCCCGCGGCCGTCCCGCACCTGAACGCTGCGCTGGAGAAGGAGTCCGACCCCGTGGCCAGGCGCCATCTGATTGCCGCGCTGGGCGCCACCGGCGGCGGCCGGGACGTCGAGGACGCTCTGCTCCGATGGCTTGCCGCGCCTGATCCCGTGGACCGCAGCTTCGCCCTCAGGGGCTTCCTCGCTCTGCTCGAGGCGCGCAAGGCCCTGGCTGCCAAGGCGGCAGAAGGCCGGGAAAAGGCGGCTGCGGCGGAGAAGCTCAAGGACGACGCGCGGCGTTTCGCCGCGCTGGCCGCCGACGACGGCCATCCCGTGGTCCAGGCGGTCCGCAGCATGCTTTCGAGGGCCGCGGACGCGATTCTGGCGCCCCCGCAGTCCGCCCCTGCCCCGGCGCCGGCGCCTGCCGCGGCTCCGGATTCCGGGCCGGCCGCCTCGGTCATTCCGGAGTCGGCGTGGGCCGCAATCGACGAGGCCCTGGTCATCATGAACATGACCCGCGAAGACATGTCGTTCGACAAGACGCCCATCAAGGACGACTTCCGCCTTGCCGTGGTCCAGCGCCTGCTCGACCATCCGCTGGAGAGCTTCGACCGAAGCGACCGGATCGCGAAGGACCTCGAGGCTGCGCGCGGAGACCCGTGCAAGGCGATTGCCGTGTTCGCGCCCTTGCTCGACGTCGCCGCGTTCAATCCCCCTGCACTGCCCCCCGATCCGGGCGATCCGCTCGAAGCGTACAAAGCCCTGTTCCCGGAACTCGCGCCCGACGAGGCCGGGCTGGCTTCGCTGCCCGAGGGAGTCCGGAAGGCGCTGGCGTGGCTCCTGCGGGGATCCGCCGAGGCGGGGAAACTCATGGAGAAGGCTTTCGCGAAGCTCGGCGACGCCGAGCGCGCGGCACTGGTCAAGTCCGCGCCGGAAGCCCTTGCAGGCCCGATTCCGGACCTGGTCTACGCAGGGCCCGCTTCCGCGCCGGCCGAGATGAAAGAGGAGGACCTCTTCAAAATCGCGCTGAAAGTCGACCGAACTGCCCTTTGGGAGTCCGCGGCCGTGTTCGCCGCCCACGTCCAAAGAGCCGCCATGGTGCTCGCAGCGCCCGGGGCTACAGCCGGGGCCGCGGCTGATGCCAAAGCCTTCGACGCCCCAATCGACGGCGACGTGCTGTACGCCCAGGCTACGCCGTGGGGATGGGTCGCGGTGGGCGGGCCCGGCGAGACGCGCTATCGGACCGACCTTTTCCTTGCGATGGATCTCGGCGGGAACGACAGGTATCTGGGCAGGACCGCCGCCGCTGCGGGGTTCTGCAGGGGCAGGCCGTTCGCGTCCGCATGCATCGACCTCTGTGGCGACGACTCGTACGGCTCCCGCCACGCGCTCGACCAGGGCGCCGGCCTGATGGCCGTGGGCATGCTGGTGGACCTCGGCGGCGACGACACCTACTCGGGGACGAATCTCGTCCAGGGCGCGGGCTTGTTCGGCGCCGGGATCCTGGTCGACGCGGACGGGTGGGACACCTACCGCGCGGACCAGTTCTGCCAGGCCGCAGGCGCTTTCGGAATCGGCCTGCTCGCGGAACGCGGGGGAGACTGGCTGGATGATCCGCCGGTGATCGAGGTCTCCTCGAACGACCGCTACGACGCCTGCAGGTTCAGCCAGGGTTTCGGGTTCACGCACGGGGCGGGCGCCCTGATGGACTTCGAAGGCAACGACGCCTACACTGCCGGAGGCAAGTACCTCCACGATCCGCTCTACACTGACCGCTTCCAGAGCATGTCCCAGGGCTTCGGCTTCGGGTCCCGGCCGGTCGCGTCGGGCGGCGTGGGCGTGCTCTACGACCGCCACGGGAACGACCTCTACAGCGCGGAAATCTACGGCCAGGGATCCTCGTACTGGCTCGCGTTGGGCGTGCTGGCGGACGACCGGGGCAACGACTCCTACACTCTCACCCACTACGGCCAGGGATCGGGGATCCACCTCTCGGTCGGAGTGCTCCTGGAGCGGGCAGGGAACGACTCGTACGTCACCATGTCGGGCGTCGCGCAGGGCGGGCCGCACGACTTCTCCGTGGGGATCCTGGTCGACTTCGCGGGGAACGACCGGTACATGTGCCCGGGCGTGGCCCAGGGCTGCGGGTGGACGAACGCGGTCGGCATCCTGCTCGATCTGGGCGGGAACGACGCCTACGGCGGGAACGACGGCCAGCCGGGCTGGTCGATTCAGGGGTTCTCCGCCCCTGCGCGGGGGTTCCCTTCCGTGGGGATTCTCTACGACGCATGGGGGTCGGACCGCTACTCCGTGGGCAAGGACGGCGGGATTTGGGTCGTCCCTGTCGGCGGGGTCGGCATCGACAGGCCGGGCCTCGATCCCGCAGCGGGGAAGAAATAGGCAAGAACCGTGGACCGTATAAGCGAGCCGTGGGGCCGCGACTCTTTCTCTGTATCCTGATTCTCCTGATCGCGCCTTCGCCTGAGATGAACCAGCGTTGGGCTTCGGCGCGAGACTGATTTACCTGATTACGACCGCCTGAAGCCTTCCCGCGTGGGGTCGCTGGGGCGTGAGGTGAGCGGTGAAGGGTGAGAGGTAAGAGGTGAGCCGAATGGAAATCCCTCACCCGGCTCCGCCTATCCCCGAGGGAGATGGGGCCCTTTGTGGTTTTATATCGCATTGTTGCAACCCTTGAATCCATAAATAGTTACTCTCTCCACCTCCGAGGGGGAGAGGGCAAGGGTGAGGGGGATTAATCATTATTCGAAAATCTCTCCAGCAGTTTGGGCATAGGGTGCCCATCAGTGGGTGCGCGAGGTGAGCCGATTGGAAACCCCTCACCCCGACCCCGCCTTCGCCTGGCGGCTGGTGCGATTCTGCTTCGCCTGAAGTTCTCTGCCGCGGCTTCTGCGGACTTTCAGGATTGCTGCACCCCCTGGGAGCGTTGATCGGGGTTCGCAATGACAACACCTGAACCTTCGCAAGCGTCTTGCTTCGCCTGCAGGCGCATCGATTTCGCGCGAACCTCCGGTTCGATATTTGACTCTGTTCCAAAGGCTGCGTCGCGAATCGTGTCGTGGGGTGCCCATCGAAGGCTTTTCGCCAGGACGGATCCTGATTTACCTGTCAGTCGGCTCCCATCTGAGTCTACTAGGCAGTTCGTTGAATTCTAATAGGGATACATGGGGTATCGAGGGGAAGCAAGCAGGCACGAAGAGTGGCGCAGAACAGAGCCGCGGGCGTTAGCCCGCGGTAGTTTATCCTGTAAAAACATCCCGGCCGCAAGGCAAGGGAGGGGAACGGTGCTAGGAATCCTGGTGCGCCGCGTTCAAGATTCCTGGCACCGTCTTGTTGCACTCGCGCAAAAGGCGCATAAAAGAAGAAAAGTTTCAGGAGGGGGGGGGTGCGGGGGGGACCGATTTTCAAAGCGGTCCACCCCGCGTTCATCTTGCCCGTTTGCAGGTGACCTGGGAAAGGCCGACCTTTCCGTCTCGGCCCTGTCTACTTGCCAATCCAGCCTGCATACACGTTCGTGCAGGACTCCATTATGCGCTGCGCCTTGGCTTTCAGTTCCGCCGCCGCGGTCAGGAGCCGGTCCCGGGCCTCCGCGAGGTCCTTCGCCTGGTCGAGCAGTTTGCGGATTGCAGGATTCGAGTGTTTCCTGACTTCGGATTTCCCGCAAGCGGCAGGTCTGTGCGTTTTCCCTGCCCCTTTGCGCAAAGCCCTGACAATCTCCCTGACCTTCTCGATTATTACGGTCCTTGCCTCTTCCAGTTCTCCCGCCCTGCGAATCATCTCGTCGGCCTGCCTCGCCAGTTCCTGCGCCTCTTCCAGCGCCCTGCGCCTTTCCTCCGCCAGTCTCCTCGCGAGAGCGGCCGCATCGGGCTTTGCATGGCGGATCACGGGACGTGCAGGCTTCGGCTCCGGATTCGGTCTGCGCACTTGAGGCTCGGGTTTCCTCGCCTCAGGTTCCGGCCGCCGCGTCTCCGGTGCAGGATGCCTCGCCTCCGCCGCGGGCTTCCGGATTTCCGGCGCAGGCTGAGGCGCCCTGACTGCAGGCTGCGGCGCCTTCGCAGCCGGCTTGGGCATCGAAGGCGCAGGCTGCCTTGCCTGAGGCGCTACCGGCCCGGCTTGCGGCTGCGCAAGCCTGGCGTTCTGCCTTTCCTTGCCGCCTCCGCCCGGCCCGCCCAGGGCATAGGCCGGGACTGTCACGAACATCCCCACAACCAGAGCTGCCAGTATCTTCGAGCGTTTCATGATAGGCCTCCTTTCCAGGCGTTTCACTTTGTCCTCTCGCAGACCACTACGGACCGGATCGCAGGACGTTGGCTCGTGGATGGTCACGTTTGTGTAAAAGCGAACCTCCGGTTCGATATTTGACTCTGTTCCAAAGGCTGCGTCGCGAATCGTGTCGTGGGGTGCCCATCGAAGGCTTTTCGCCAGGACGGATCCTTATTTACCTGTCAGTCGGCTCCCATCGGAGTCTCTGCTGCACGGGAGAAAACCCGGGCAGTTGCCCGTGGAGGCGGCGGGGAGTAATGTAGTGCAGATGACGGATCCGCCTGGAATCGATGAACAGAAAAGGAATTCACGCATGGATTGGAATTTAAAGCGATCTGCCGCGAAAACCGCCGTCCTGATCGTCTGCCTCCTCGCGCCGGCCATGGCGCCGGCCGCAAGGGCGGAGGATGAGACACCGCCCGCAGCCAAGGAGGAATCCGAGCTCGACAAGACGTGGAAGACCGCCTGCGAATGGGCCGTGGGCAGCGCCGCAGCGCGGGTGAGGGAAGCCCGCGCCAGGCTGATTGCCATGGGCGAACCCGCCCTGCACCGCGCAATCGAACGTCTCGCGACCACCGACGGCCTCGAGATGGAAGCCGCGCAGGCCGTGATCCTGGGGATAGGGGCCCCTGCAGCCGTGCCGCTCGTGGAGACGGCCGGGAACGACGCGCTCCCGGACCAGGTCCTGCGCGAGGCGATGAGCCTTCTCAGCAGGCTCA
>JBFZBV010000455.1:0-3126 GCA_041308285.1 Planctomycetota bacterium
CGGCTGGCAAGGCCGGCGCAGAGCCGCTGCCCGCACACGTTCCGGAAGACTCCAAGGGCCCGAATCAGGCCGAATCGGAGGAATACTCTATTCGCGTCAAAGGAATAATCCTCGATTGCGAGACGGGTACTCCGGAAGGCGGCGTAGCGGTCGAAGCATGGTGGACCGACAGGACCGAATGGCTGTCCAGAACCGCGGAGGACTTGGTGGCGATGACCGCCACGGGGCCGGACGGCCGCTTCGGCTTCGAAATCCGTCCTTGCGAGGCGGAATTGTCGCTGCTCTTCTCGTCCGGGACCATCGGGACACGCATAGAGAGAGCCTCCCAGCATGAGGATGAACAGGTCTTTTATGTCTCCCGCCCGCTCGCGGTCGAGGGCACGGTGTTCGATCCCCACGGCGCGGTTGTGCCCGGCGCGCTCGTGCTCGCAATCGAAGAGGACATGAGCTGCGGGGAGATTGAAGAAGCCAACACCGCAGGAGTGCCTTCGGCCAGGACCGACTCGAACGGCTTCTACAGGATAGAGACGCTCTCATTGAGAGTCTATACGATGCTCGCCGTGGATACGGACGGGTTCGCCGGCAGCGGAGAGTACATTGTCGACTTCAGCAGACATAGACAGGACGACTGCGCGGTCGTGAAATGCGACATCCGCATCGAAGGCAGAGGGACCCTGGCAGTCAACCTGCACGACTTCGAAGAAGGATGCGGATCCACGTGCATCTTCCTTTACAGGGAGGCTATCGGAAACGGCGGGGAGACCTCTTTCGATTACGTGGCCAACACGGCAACCCGCGACGACGGGAAAGCCCGCTTTCGGAATCTCCGCCATGGCTCCTACAAAATCTCGGCATGGCCCGAAGGACGGCTCCCGTTCGAGCAGGTCGTATCAGTCGAAGACAAGGGCGTCACGGCCGTGGACGTGGGGCTCGAGAAAGGAAAGGAACTGACCGGAGTAGTCTTGGACAAATCCGGCCGGCCGCTGGCGGATGCGTTTATCAGTGTCAGGATAGAACCAGCCCAATACCCGTCATTGCCGGACCGCAACGCCGAGACCGGGCCTGACGGGACCTTCAGGATTGCGGCAATCCCGGAAAGCGGCATCGAGATTATTGCCGGAGCAAGAGGCTGCATTTCGACCCTGTTCCCTTCGCAGATTGCAGGGCATGTCAGACTCGTGCTCTCTGCATGCCCAGTGCTGCACCTGAGCCTCGGCAAACCCTTCTTCGGGAAGTCGACTTCTCTCCACGAGTTACGGTTCTATTCGCCGGATTTCCCGTGGTCCATGAGCACAGCCTTAGGATGGATCGACGCGAACGGAAACGTCTCCGTTGCCGTGCCGTTGTCGAACAATCCCGTGAGAAGCGACGAAGTGGACAAGCTGGAACGGAGATCCAAGTGCATCATGTCATATTTGTCGGAAGGGGGAACATCACCGGTTTTCAAGTTCATATACTTCGGCGAGCACGTCCTGAGGCCGGACCATGTCCTGATTGTGGGTGCGGCACCGGAGATAGACGTCAGGACCGTCGAAGGCCGGGTCGTGGACAAGGCCGGCAATCCGATATCAGGCGCAAAACTCAGCATGTGGTCAGAAGGGAACATCTACATAGAAGGGGTTGTTTCTTCCGCGGACGGGACGTTCTCCTTCCCGGGAGTTCCGAGGATTGCGGCTTGGCTAATCGTGAAATGCGGCAGCCATCCGGCTGAAAACGTCTTCGTACCAGGCGACTGCGCCGGCCCGCAGGAAATCAGGCTTCTCGACGGCGTCTCAATCCTGGGTTCTGTCAAGGACAGGTCCGGAACCGCCATTGACGGGTTCGGAATCGGAATCTCGGCAATCCACGACAGGCCCGGCGGCACGCAACCAGAGTCAGGCGTCCCGGCGGCAATCTGCGGCCCTGGATTCTTCAAGTACGACATGCTCCGGCCCGGCGCGTACCGGGTATCGGTCTCGCGCGGCGGGACGACAAAGGAAATCGACGTCGAAGTTTCCGACGGCGAGACGAAGGACGTCGAATTCCGGTTCCCATGACGGGGGCGTCGCAAGAAGGCATAAGACGCTGATGACGCTGTGATTTAAAGGTTCCAGGAACCTTAATAAAGGCGCACCAGGATTACTGGCACCTTTTTCGAACCTGTTCTGGTTGATGCAGGTGCGGTTCGCGGACCGCCCGTGCATGGTTTCTAGTGTGATTCTGACATGCGAAAGCTTGCGCAACTTTCATTGCCGGTAATCGCCCTGCTCGCAGCCCTGGCCGTGTTCCTGCTCAGGACCAGGGCGGACGAATCCATGGAGATTCCAGGCGAAGAGGCCGCCGACCTGGGCGGGGATTCCGTACCCGGCAATGCAGAGCCACAAGGAAAGGGGTCTTCAGCGCGAAAGAAAACCCGGCGTCAGCAGGAGACCGGGCGAAGAAAGCAGTCAGCCGCCAATCAGGGCGGTTCCGAGGCCCAGGAGGAGACCGAATTCGGGGAGGGGATGCACTACGTTTTCAGAGGGCGTCTCCTCAATTGCGACACCGAGGATCCGGTCGAGGGCGTGGCGGTCGAGGCTTGGGGTATCCTCAAGGACGACTGGTTCGCGAAATCGGAAAAGGATTTCCTGGGCAGGGCCGTCACGGGACCGGACGGCCGCTTCAATCTGGAATTGCCGCTCGACGAAGCAAACCTGTTGCTCCTTCTTTCATCCAGGACGACCGGAACCTTCATCGAGGAGGCCTCTTTCAACGAGGAAGAACAACTATTCTACGTCTATTCCCCTTTCGCTGCAGAAGGGTTCGTGTCCGATCCTCAAGGCCTGCCTGTGGCCGGCGCGATGGTCCTGGCCTTCGAAGAGGTCCTGAACATCTGGGAGGTACCGCCGGATGTCGCTGCCAATCCGGTCGGCGTGCCCTGGTCGATGACAGATTCAAGGGGATTCTACAGGATAGAAACGCTGTCTTCCTCGAGGAACTACAGGATGTTCGCCGTGGATTCGGAAGGATTCACGGGAAGGGCAGATGGCGAAGTCAGGTTCGAAGGCGAGGACAGCGACCCGGTCAAATGCGACATCCGGATCGAGGGCAGGGGGACGCTGAACGTCATTCTGCGTGGTTTCGAAGCAGGCGGGGGATCAGCCGAGA
>JBFZBV010000456.1:0-6736 GCA_041308285.1 Planctomycetota bacterium
ACGACCTTCCGGATTGAATCCGTACCTGAGAGCGGACCTGCATCCATGCGAAAGACTATTCCAGGCGCCGCCCCGAAGGACACGCATTGACCCGCCCCCATTCCTGGCGCTTCCATCGGCAGGGGCGCCTTCGTAAGAGCCTATGTACGTGTCTTCGCACCACTCCCAGACGTTCCCGTGCGTGTCATACATGCCCCATGCATTCGGGGCTTTCTTGCCGACCGGGTGGGCTTTCTTCTCCGAGTTCCCGTCGTACCAGCCCAGGCGGCCGAGGTCGGAGTCATCCGAGCAAAACCGCGTGCGCGTCCCTGCCCTGCACGAGTATTCCCACTCCGCTTCGGACGGCAAACGGAATTCCCATGCAGACGCCTGCCCGGTCCTGCCAGGCAAAGCGCTATCATTCAATTTTCTAAGGAACTCCTTGCATCCGTTCCAGGAGACCTCCTCGGCAGGCATTTCATTCCCGGCTTCGCCCGGATTGGAACGGGTCTCTCCCATCATGGCGTCCCACTGTTTCCGGGTCGTCTCGTATTTGCCTATGTAGAACGGCTTCGGAATCCCGACCTTGTGCGCCGGCCCCTCGTCGCCGGAACGATTGGATTCCGACTCCGGAGATCCCATGACGAATTCCCCGGGCGAGACGAGGACGAACTCGATGGTCGCGGAGCCGCCCAATCGATCTGCAGAAGACTTCGCCACCCCTTCCAGGAGCAGCCAGATTTCGTATGGCCAGCCCGTATCAGGCGCTTTCTCCGAACCATCCCGCGCGACGACTGGATTCCCTTTGCGGTCCTTCTGGCCGTCCGGGGCGGCGAACGATTCGCCCAATCCCGCAGGAAGCGGGTTCTGACCCGCAAGCTCCACTCTTCGCAAAGCGGCCTCAGCTTCGGCATCGCCGGGTTTCGCCTCGAGGGCGCTTCCAAAGGCCGCTGCCGCGCCAGTCCAGTTCTTCGCCGCCTCGGCTTTCCGGCCTTCGTCCATGCCCCGGCGATACCTGGAATCGGATCGGAATGCTTCGGCCTTCTTCAGCCCGTCCAATGCTTCCTTCTCGGAGGGCTTCCAGCGGAGGGCTTCCTTGAACGACTTCTCCGCCTCGTCCGGGTCGCCGGAAGCAAGCGCCTCCGAGCCTGCGGACAAAGCCGCAGCGCACTTCAGTTCCGCCTGACGCCTTGATATCTCCGATTCGAGGGCGATGATTCTTTCCTCTGCGCTGTCCCGGTCGGTTTCGGAGTCGGCGAGATCCCCGGCCTTCCGCCACAAGGGGAGCGCTGCTTCGGGATTCCCCTTCCCCTCCTCGGCAGAGGCCTGCCCGGCGAAGAGATCGAACTGCTTCTTGCGATCGGCCGCTTTCCCGGCTTCGGTCATTTTCGCCTCGAGGCGGGAGATGTAGTCCGCGATGCCGGGGATTTCAATCCCGTGAGTCCCGGCACGGTCGGCCAGTCGAAGCGCCTCGTCGATATTGCCCCTGGATTCCTCGGCTTTTGCGAGCGCCCAGTCGCGGCGGCCGCTCGCGAAGGCGGACATGTCCCCTGCGGCCTCGGTGTCCATGTTCGATTTGGCATTGTCCGCAGCCTTGACAGCGGCGATCCAGTCGGCTGCGCTGTCGCTAGCCTCCGCGCGCGCCCGGGCCGCCTGAGCCTCGCTTAAAAGAAGCCGGTATGTCCGCTCGCAATCGGCTTTCCCCGGCGGCTGTGCCTCATCCTCGGATTGGCCGCCGGGAAGGCTGGATTCGCGGCCGGAGAACAAGCCGGAGGCCGCTGCAATGGCGATGCCCCCGGCCGATGCAGCGAGAAGAAAAACCGTGATGACTGCCAGGCGGATTCTGCCGCTGCGAGGAGCCGCCCCGATATCCTCATCAGTGGAAGGAAGTGCAGCGCTTCGAAGCAAAGGCTTGGGTTCTGATGACAGATCCTCGATGACGATGAGGGAGACTTCGGAAAGCGAATTGCCTTGGGGGGGAATAGAATCGGCTCCTTTCTCTCCAGGAGACAGCAGCTCGCCCTTGACACGAAAAAGCTCTTCTGCGACTTCCTTGTGCGTGTGCAGCCTCTCCTCAGGCTTCTTCGCCATCATCCGGCGGATGAGTTTCACGAGGTGCACCGGAAGGCCCGGCCTGCTTTCGCAGGGATCCGGAATCGGCGCTTCGCAGTGCTTGCGCAGCACGCCCAGCGGCGTGTCCGCGTGGTATGGCTTGTCCCCGGTAACCATCTCGAAGAGGGTGACTCCAAGCGCATAGACGTCGGTATGAACGTCGACTTTTTCACCCTCCGCTTGCTCGGGGGACATGTATGCGGGCGTGCCCATCACCTGGCCCGAATGAGTGAGGTGGGAGGTGGATTCGAGGTTCTTTGCCAGGCCGAAGTCGGCTATCTTCACGACGCCTTCCACTGTGATCATGAGGTTGGCGGGTTTTATATCCCTGTGCACGATGTTCTGCTCGGCGGCAGCCTGGAGTCCCCTTGCGGCCTGTGAGGCGATTTCGACGGCTTCGAGCGGCGTGAGGGGCGATTTTTTCTCCAGCAGACCCTTGAGATCCATCCCACGGACGAATTCCATGGCGATGTAGTAGATTCCCTTGTCCTCTCCCGCATCGTGGACCTGGACGATATTCGGATGCGAGATTCGTGCGGCGGCTTTGGCTTCAACCAGGAACCGTTTGACGAACTCGGCGTTCCCTTTGACCAGGCGCTCGGGAAGGATCTTGAGCGCGACACTTCTTTCGAGAGTGGCGTGGACGGCCCGGTAGACCGTGCCCATGCCGCCTTCGCCGAGCTTCTCGACGACGCGGTAGGGGCCGACCGTGCGGCCCATCAAGGGATCGGCTTCCATAAGTCCTCACAGGTCAACAGCGGACCCATGATATCGAAGGCGGCAATCCGGAGTCAATCGCGATCGCCGGAACCCGGATTGCAGGAGGGTCCATGTCAGCGTGCCGGGCTTGCCGGCCGCGCACAAATTCCTTGCCTTTCGCGGAATGTGATGTATTGTATCTTCCATCAGTCAGGCATCTTGGGATGCCCGGGATTCCCGGGGCCGGACTTGGATGCGGCAGTGGCGGAATTTGGCAGACGCGCTAGATTGAGGGTTTCGGCGCAACATTCCCCTATAACAGCACATCCAACCGCATAACTCTTTAGTTTGCATGTCTTTGCAGCGCATCCCATGTTTTGTCTAGTTTGCGGAAAATGCGCTGCATACAGTCTGCATACACTTTTCCAGGCTGAAAAAAATCCTCTTCTGCATGCACCGTATGCATGAAGATCCCGCATGATGCGCGATGATGCCCCCCTTCACCTCAACTCTGCCAGGTCGAATTTCACAGCAAGTTCTTGGCGGCGATGAACACGTCCGAATCCAGGAGAAATACCGGAGGCGCAGTCATGGCAACGACACCCCCAGACGGCGTGCATAATTCTGGAATGCGCCGCCACGAAGGCCTGTGAGGTCATAGGCTTCCTTGAAGCTCAATCGGCCTTCCAGTGCGGCCCGGATGACGCTTAGCGCAAAGGTTTCCCCGACACGCTTGTTCTGGTTGCTGTAAAAATCGCCGCCTCCTGCCGGTTTGACCTGCCGCCGTTCTTGTCGGGTGTACTCCTCGTAGAACTCGAAGAACGTCCCGCGGCTCACGAGACGAAGGTCCATAGCTCGACGTCCGGCGACGATTGGGCTCACCTTGAAACACCGCGCCATTTGCTCGAACGCATCCGTGGCGCCCTTCACGAATCGCCAGCGTTCCTTAAGCTCGCGAGCCGGGACCAGGAACTCTGCGGCTGCCCGGTCGCAGAACTTCTCGACTCGCGCGTCGCCGGGGAAAATACCGTCGAAACCGGAGAGGCCTTCACCCTCGGTTCCGATCCATATGTGCGCCAGCTCGTGTGCAAGCGTGAACATCTGTGCCGACTTCGCATCGGCGCCGTTGACGAAGATGAGCGGCGCAAAGGGATCTGTGAGGGCGAAACCACGGAATTCCCGGACGTCGAGCCTGCGGTACGTGTTGTTCCCGACGACGCCGTTGATTACTGCCATTACGCCCATGCGCTCGATTAGACGGCGCAGCGCGCCTACTGCCTCCTCCCATCTTGCCGCCTCGGCAGCCCAGCCTTCGCCGACGCCTACGACTCGCCGCATTTCCTGCCCGACAGCTTCTGGCTCGTCATCGAGGCGAGCGCTCCCGACGACCTCCAGGGGGCCTGCTTCGCATTCTGAGCGATCCTCGCGCAGCCAGTCCTGCCGGCGTTGCATCATATAGATCGTGTCGAGCAGGTCGGCGCTCGGTCGCAAGGGGCTGCCGCTTGCCGTCCTGAGGTCTCGAATCGGCAAGCTTTCGACTGGCGGCTCGGGGAGAAACAGAAAACCTATGGGTGTGCGTGTGGCCTTTGCGAAGGTCTCGAGCTGCTTGAAGGTCGGCTGCTTCTCGCCGCGCTCCCAGGCTTCGAGATGTGGGAAGCGCAAGCTCAGCTCGATCTCATCGACGTGAGACCGTTCGCAGGCCCAGCGCAGAATGTCCGGTTTGACCTGTACCCGCGTCATACCCCCCCGATAGCAATCCGGCCGGTGGTGCTTCCCCCGATTGTTGGACAGTTTTGAAAATAGATTAAGCTATCGGTCTTCCGCCTTCAATTCGAATCCTTCCTTCCGCCCCCATCCCTTACTGGTGGTATCGGCGTCCTGCTCTGCAACGGCGAGGAATCGATGCCCGTTTCCCTTAACGCGCAGCGCGAAGGGTGATGGACGTGGCTAGGCTCCGGGCTTCAAGCTTCAGTTCCATGCAGTCAGCCGAAAGGCAAGGGTCCTAACCCTTCAGCCTTCGATCTTCAGTCATCAGCCTGTTCGACGCGCAACGCGTAACTCGCCACTCGGGACAAACGTGAGGCCTGGAGGTTCGCTGCTCTTTAACCCTTGTTGGCACAGGTAACCGCATGATATACTGACCGGCATAGAACCCACGCGGAAGTGAGCCTGAGACACAACAATATCCGCGGAAAGACCTTGCGCAGATTTCGGGTTAATACTGGATGAGTTTTATTCGGGCTTAACGAAGAAGATGCATATTATTCTGGCCCGTATACGTCTTTGTTGGCTCATACATATGATGAACTGGTTCAGGAAGCTGTTCCCCGCAAAACTGCGGCAGACACAGAACCCACTTGGTCAAGTGGAAATCGTAGGCCAAATCATCACCTTCCATCATCCTGATGGCGAACTCCAGCAGGTCGCGATCGAAGACCTAACTGAAGTCGGTGTCCTCACCACAGATGAAGGTCCATTTGCGGAGGATGTCTACTTCGTGCTTCTCGGGGCAAAAGCTAATCAGGGCTGTGCCATCCCCCAGGGGGTGACGGGCGCTGAGGACCTTCTCATGCTACTCCAAACTATTCCGGGGTTCAAAAACGAAGCCCTGATCGAAGCCATGGGGTGCACCGCGAATAACAAGTTTCTACTATGGAAGAAGTGAATGAGCCCAACAATGACCTGAACGCGTTGAAAATGGTGCGCCATTTTCAACGCGTTAGGCCAACGTTAGCCCGAGCAGATAAATGGTGACGGCGAACATACTTTCAGGATTGCCACCCTACGGGCCGATGGCCACCCCATTCCCTCGCGAGTGGGGGCGTCTTGGCCGAGAAGGAATGGTGGTCGAGTTTCATGGAGAAGCGGGCACTTGGGTAGGCAACTTCCAGCCTGGACTTGGCGGGCTTGATCGCGCGGCTCTTCACCCCGACGGCAGACACGCGGTCGTCATCTCCGGCGGGGATCTCTGGGTGGTTGATCCCAATGATCGCACCGCCCAACAACTCCTGCCCGCAATTGAATCCGCGTTCGAGGTTCACGACCCAGATGGATGGATCTACAGCAGACAAGGGCTTGCGCTTGCTCGACTTGGCCCTGCCGGCCTTATCTGGCACACCAGGCGCCTCTCGTGGGACGGTTTCGACGAACTGGCCATCTCCGGGTACGAAATGAAGGGTCTTGCGTATTCGCCGTTGGATGACCGATGGCATCCGTTCCGTGTGGACATACGAAGTGGTGCCTCGCAGGGAGGAAGCTACGACGATGACGACTCGGAGGGATGGGAGATACTGACGCAATGAGACGGTACGCGCGAAGTCGCCCCAATAAAAGCAGCATCGGTACTGGTCCGGGAGCCCAACCACGGCATTGAAACCTGACTCAATAATCACATGGGAGTGGCTGTTCGCTTGCCCCTTGAAGATGATATGATGCTGCCTAACCCACAGTCCGATGCGACCCGGAACCCGCCGGGGCGGCGCGTGTTCCGGACGCTTAAACTGCGACGTTGGGCCTACCCGCTGGAGTAGCTGTGGAACAAGACCGAGCTTACGAGCTGTACTGTGAAGGGCGCCTCAAGTACGAGGCCTGCTGCTACGAGGACGCCGTTAAACTGTTTGCAGAGAGCGCGGAGATCACACCCCACTTCAAGACATTCGAGCTCCTTGGGGAGTGCTTCCTTCGCCTCGGCCGCGCTGCTGATTCCCTCAATCCGCTTCAGACTGCGCGGCAACTCAACCGAGGTCCACGCAGTTCCGTGTTGCTTGCAGAGGCACTTGTGGTCCTGGGGCGTCCACAGGAAGCACGGGCATGTCTGGAGGATGCACTCGACGAGCATCCTAGCTATGGTCCTGCGCGGGTTGCTCTGTCGGATCTTGTTCATGACGGAGGCGGCCTAACCCGCGACAGGAGCTGACGCTCGCTAAGCTCGCCCAGCTCAATCGCC
>JBFZBV010000457.1:0-3381 GCA_041308285.1 Planctomycetota bacterium
CCGCGGATCATAATCAGCATCATCTTGAAGCGCCTGACCGCCTTCAGCGAGTGCGGCACGCCGGCAGGCATGAGGATCATCTCGTTCTTCCCGACTCTGTGGGGGGTGCCGCCGACGGTGATTTCCGCGGTGCCGTCCAGCACCTGGACGAGAGCGTCGAAGGGCGCCGTGTGCTCGCTCAGGCCCTGGGATTTGTCGAAGGCGAAGGCCGTCACCGAGCCGGTCTTCTTCCTGACGACCTCGCGGCTGACGACGGCTCCCGCCTGATACGCCGCCAAATCGAGCAGGTTCCATTTGACCGCGGATTTCCCGGTCTTCTCATCCTTGGACTTCGCCATAAACGCACTTCTCCTTTGCCGCGCCGCGTCCGTCGCGTGGCGCAGGCAAGTTTCGCTTTACGCCTCCCGGCCGTCCAGTGATAATTCCGGGTCCTTTTTCACGAACGGCGTTCGATGCCGGAGGCGTCGTGGCTTCGAGCGTGATTTGCGCTGTTCTTCCGCTGGCGGCCGCTTCGGCCGGCGCGGCCGATTCGCTCGTGCGCGACATCGGCTTCAGCCTCATCATCTCGGGGATTCTCTGCGTCGTGTTCACGCGGCTCAGGATTCCGAGCATCGCGGCTTTCCTTGCCGCAGGCCTTGTCATAGGCCCGCAGCTCGGAGCCGTAGTCACCGACAGGGAGAACATCGAGACGATTGCCGGTCTGGGCCTGACGCTCATGCTCTTCGTAATCGGCCTCGAGATGAACGTCAAGAAGCTCCTGGCCAGCGGCAGGACGCTGATTCTCACGGGTCTGCTCCAGTTCCCGCTCTGCGTGGCTTTCGGCTGGATCGTCATGTACGCGGCAGGCCTGACCGGCTGGGGGCCTGCTGGCGGAGCCTACGTCCCCCTGTATGCGGGATTCGCGATTGCCTGCTCGTCCACGCTCATCCTGGTGAACATCCTGCAGAGGAAATTCCAGATGGACACCGTCTCGGGCAGGCTCAGCCTGGCGGTGCTGATATTCCAGGACATCTGGTCAATCGTTGTCCTGGCGGTGCAGGCCAATTTCGAGAATCCCGACTTCATGCCGGTCGCATGCGCTTTCGCGGGCATGGCGGTCGTGGCCTCGTCCTCGTATCTGGTCGCGAGGTTCGCGCTTCCCGTCGCATTCCGCTGGATAGCCAAGAGCCCCGAGCTGATGCTCGTCGCGGCGCTCGGCTGGTGCTTCGCAGTCGGCGCATTCGGATCGAACCTCGGAGCGCTGCTGGAACTCGCCGGCATAAGGATTCCCATCGGGATTTCCATGGAGATGGGCGCGCTGATTGCCGGCGTGAGCATAGCGTCTCTTCCGTACAGCCACGAAGTCGTCAGCAAGGTGGGCGTGGTGAGGGATTTCTTCATCACGCTGTTCTTCGTCGGACTGGGGATGGTGATACCCGTGCCCGACAGCTGGTCAGTGCTGCTGTTCACCCTCTTCCTGGTGGCGCTCACGCTCGCAGCGCGCATTCTCGTCTTCTTCCCGCTGATGTACTTCACCGGTCTTGATCGCAGGAACTCGTTCGTCTCCTCCGTAAGGCTCGCCCCCATCTCGGAATTCTGCCTCGTCCTAGCGTACTTCGGCGTGGAATACGGCCACGTGGACAGCGCCTTCGTGGGATCCCTGATTTTCGCCTTCGTGATTACCGCGCTCGCGACGCCCCTGTTGTTCGCCGTCGCAGACCCCCTGCACGACAGGCTGGGGGGGCTGCTTTCGAGAATCGGCTTCAGGCTCCCGCCGGCATCGGGGAGCAAGACCCTGGAGGAAGGGCCCGGCGCGGTCGTGATTCTGGGGTTCCACAGGACGGCGTCTTCCCTGCTGAGCGAGATGAAGGAGAGGCGGCCGGAGCTGCTGAAGGACGTGCTTGTCATCGACTTCAACGTCGAGATTCACGCGGAAATCGAAGCCCTGGGCGCCAAGGTCAAATACGGCGATATTTCCAACAAGGACGCGCTGATGCAACTCGGAGCCGACCGGGCCAAGGTGCTCGTCTCCACTATTCCGGACGAGATACTGAAAGGGACGACGAACCTGGAGCTCACCCGGGATCTCCGCAGGATGAATCCCAAAGCCGTGATAATCGCCACGGCGCTCGGCGGCGAGTCCGCGGCCGAAATCATGGAGGCGGGGGCGAACTGGGTCGTGCTGCCCAGGGTCGAGACCGCCCGCCGAATACTGCCGGTGCTCGACGCGGCGTTCTCGGGGTACACCGAAGAACTGAAAATCGGAATGGACGATTTCCTCGCTGAACTCCACGAGCGCAAGGAAGCGCTCAAATGACCCGGGCCCCATCCACGCCCCCCCCTTCCACGAACGTGGGAGAGGGGAAGATGGCGGCGATGTTATGGCCGGAACCCCCGCAGCCGCCGGCTCATCACGCTTGGAATCAGGCGGGATGGTCCCTGCGTGCGATGAGCGCCGCGCCGAGCGCCACCACGCGCTGAGGGTCCGGCGGCACCGACAGGCGAAGGCCAAGCCGCTTTTCGAGGGCCTTCAGGAGCCCCGGGTTGAGCGCCCCGCCGCCGGCGGCTGCGACTTCCCCCTGGACGCCCAGCCTGCCCGCCTGGCTCGCAATCCTGTCCGCCACGGATGCGTACAGTCCGGCGAGGATGTCTTCGACCGCTACGCCGCGGGCTATCATGGACACCACTTCCGACTCCGCGAAGACGGTGCACATTGAAGATATCTTCGCGGGATTCTTCGAACTGAGCGACACCTCGCCGATTCGCTCCAGCGGCACGCCCAGGACCCTGGCCATGACTTCCAGGAACCTGCCTGTGCCGGCTGCGCACCGGTCGTTCATGATGAAATTCGCGTGCCTGCCGCCCGGCCCGATGCTCACGACCTTGAGGTCCTGGCCGCCGATGTCGATTGCGGTCCCCGCACCCGGCAGGTGATGATGCATTCCCATGGCCAGGCATGCGATTTCGGTAGGCCTGGCGGCTGCAGAATCGAAGAGGGCGCGGCCGTAGCCCGTGCAGTAGACGACGGTTCCGGACCTGAATGCGCCCGCCGCTTCGAGGGATTCTCCGAGGACCAGTTCCGCGGTTTTCCTCGCGTGTGCACCGGTAGGTCTGTGCGCGGCGGATGCTACGGATCCGAAACCGTCTGCCACCACGCATTTCGTGGTCGTCGATCCCATGTCGAGCCCTGCGAAATGCGAGTTCATTGCCCGAATCCGAAGATGAATTCAAAAGAGGCCTCTTCGCCAGAATCTATGGGCTGGAGGCCTGCTTTGTATGCCCGAACATCTTGCCAGTATTGATGTTGAGGCGCAGGAGCTCCGATTGTTTTCTGAGACTCACATTTCCTTGGCCGGCGTGGGGGTTGCCTTTGGAAGCCGCCGGGGCCTCCGCCGCCTGCGC
>JBFZBV010000458.1:0-4269 GCA_041308285.1 Planctomycetota bacterium
TTCTCCATCATCGTGGTCTGGTCGAGGTACTTGTTGTCGGTCACCTGCAGGTCGGCCTTCTGCGCGAGCTCCCTTATATGGACCTGGAACTCGTTGCTCATCTTCTCGGCGGAGCTCCTCGGGATTATCGACTCCACCTCCTCGATTTTCCGCAGGAAGAGAGGCTCCTTCTTGACGAAGTCGAGGAGCTTCCTCTTCTTCTCGGCGAGGGACTTCTCCCTCTTCTCGATTTCCGCCACTTCCGACTCGAAGGGCTGGAGGAAGAGGAAGTTCACGCCGGCGAGCACGGCAATGGACGCCGTGCCAATCATGATCCATTTTTCCCTCTTCGAGAGAATCATTTCTTCTCCTCCCCCTCCAGGAGCTTCGCCACAATCTCGTAGGACCATGGGTACTCGTCCTTGCGGTCCGACTTCTGGAAGCTGGTCGTGTCGGCGGACTTGAACATGGCCGATTTCTGTATGAGGCCCGCGTAGCCCGTGATTTCGGTCTCGGTCTTGGCGCGGCCGTTCATCCGGATGGGCTCCTTCTCCCTGAACCTGAGGCTCGTGATGTAAATGCCCCAGGAAGTCTGCCCCTCCTTGAACGGCTTCTGGTTGGATATCTCGAGGAGCACGTCCAGCCAGGAAATCCTCTCCCTGGTCCAGCTCCTGAGCTCCGTAGCCTTCTTCTCGAGGGCCTTGACCCGTTCCATCTCCTCCTTCTCGAGCCTGTCGACCTCCGCCTTGAGGATTCTGAGGTCGCTCTCGAGGCCTTCGGTGACGTGGCCCGGCACGATGAAGAGGGCGGCGAGGACGCACACGGCCGCCGCGGCGGCGAGAATCGGTCTCGCCCGGCTCCGGCCCCTCGACGCGGCCGAGAAGAAATCCCCGTCGATGTAGAACCTTATGCCGGCCTTCTCGACGTTGGCCCACAGCGCGCCTGCGAGCGGCATGTACTCGCGCATCGCCGACGGGGCCGTCGGCGACTCCCAGCCTATTCGCTCGGGGAAGGAGGCGGGGGCATCGGTCTGAATCCCGGTCACGTCTCCGATTCTGCGCGCGAGCCCGGCCATGCCCGCGAGGCGGCCGGAGAGATACACCTTGTCCACGGCTCGGCCCTTGTTGTTCGCGACGTACGTCCTGACCGAGTTGTTGATTTCCGTGGCCAGATTGTCGGCCCATTCCCCGGCCGCCGCCGAGGATTCGGGCCCCTTGTCCATGGCGGCCGCGAGCCCCGCCGCGCCCAGCGCCTCGAGGAGCGATGACTCCCCTGCGGGCAGGCTCCGCCCGAAAGCCAGGGTCCCGCCGTGCACCGCGAGGATGTCGGAGGAGGATTCGCCGATTTCCACCCAGGCGGAGTCCCCCGGCGTCTGGACGGGCCCCAGGGCGGCGAGGAAGGCGTTGTACGCGCCGACCATCGAAAGGGTCGTGCCCTCGACCGCCAGGCCGGCGCCGCCGAAGGCCGCCCTGTTCTCGTCCAGGACGCTGTGGAGCGCGCCGACCACCGTCACGTCGACGCCGCCCTGCGGGGCGTCCTGGCTCCAGTACCCCACCTTCATGGACTGCGCGCCCACGGGAAGGGCCTTGTGGGACTGGAACTGCACCATGCGCTCCATCTCCGCCTGCGAGGCGGCGGGGAGGGTGAGCCTCCTCATGATGGCCTTCTGCGCGGGCACGACCGACACGGCCGAATCGGCTCGGATGTCGAGGCGGTCCAGGATCCCCCTGACGAGCTTCCCCATGGCCTCGGGGCCGGTCTCCTTCCCGGGGGCAATCTCGTCCCTCCCGCAGCGGGTCACGACGAGCCTGCCGGCCTGGACCTCCGCCTCGAGCACCCTCGCGCTGCGCTGCTCGAGGAAGACCGCGACTCCCTTCTTTTTTCTGAGCACTTCACACCGTCCAACACAACCGTCACTGCTTGGCCGCCGAAGACTCGGCCTGGATGTCCTCTATCTGCCTGGCCGCGAAAGCCGCTCCGAGGCCGGAGATGTCCTTCCAATATAATACAATCGGGGCGCCGCCGACACGGTCGAGCACGGCGACCGCGCGGCACGACACCTGCGCCGGGGCTATCACGCCCACCGACTGCACGGAGAACTGCCCGGACCTGACCGTGACGAAGGGGGAGAGGAGCTGGACCTTGAGCGAATCCCCCTCGAACGCGTCGAGAATCCACCCGACGCTCGAAAGGTCGTTCTCCTCCTTGGCCCGGAACTCGACCAGCCTGTCCACGTCGCCGTCCTCGAACCCCTGGAGGGTGCCGGTCACGGCCTCGAGGACCTCCCTCCGGGCAGTGTTGACGTTGATGAGTCCGGTCAGGATCTGGTCGTCCGAGACCGTGATGAAGTCCGCAGCCTTCTTGTACTCCTCGGGGCTCATGCTCGTCACCGGCGAGATGAGGTTCGCGGCGGAGACGAACTTGAACGAGCTGCTGGCCCGCTTCATGAGCCGGCGGTAGTTCAGGATTTCATCGGCCAGCGCCGCCGCCCTCGCCCCGCCAATCGGGCCCTCGAGCGCCGTACGGAGGTCCTGCGCCATCTTCTGGTCGTCCTCCGCGTTTATGTTCACCCTGGGCGTCCCGTCCTGCGCGGCGTTGAGCTCGTAGGAGTGAACCGTGAGGAAGTCGATGAGCCCGCCGTCGAGAAGGCCGTCCGCGTCGTCGGGCGGGTAGGCCGCGTCGCCGTCGTTCTCGTTGGCGTCCAGGACGCCGTTGCGGTTCGCGTCCTCGCCGTAGAGCAGGTCCGGGGTCACGCCCTTGACGAAGAGCAGCTCCTCGACGGTTTCGAACGGCGCGTTCTTGCAGGCATACGGCGGGTCGAGCCCCTGGTAGTAGGCGCTCTCGGCCCCGTTCTGCGTGTCCTCGTCCTCGTCCCTCCAGTCCACAATCGCAGCGGCAATCTCCTCGTCCATCCCCGGCAGCTCCGCCAGCACGTCGGCAGGGGCGGAGTTGAGGTTGATTTTGCCGTTCTCGTCCGAGAGGCCGTACGCTATCTCGGCCTGGTCGTCGAGGTCGTTGAAGATGAGCGAGAAGTAGCCGTCGTCGCCCATCACGTGCTCCTTGAAGTCCTCGTCGCTGCCCTTCCATTCGTCGAAAGCCGTGTCGTAGGCGGTCTCGTCCGAGGCGAGGACCGCCGCCGCCATGGCGACGCCGGACTTGCAGAGCTCCATCGCGCGCATCCTGTCCGCCTGGCCCGACGCGACGCGGAGCTCTATCCTCTCGTTCCTCAGGAACGAAAGGACCATCATGGAGAGGAACGCCATGAGCCAGAGCACGAGCACCAGCACGACTCCGCTCCGGCCGGCTGAAGCCTCATCCGGGTTCATTGCACCTGCCCCTGGGCGGACGCATCGGTTCCGCCCTCCTCGCGCGGCGCGGCCGCAGGCGTCACGCGAATGCGGATCGCCCGCGTCTCGACCGCGTTCCCTTCCTGGTCGTACAGAGAAACCGCGCCCCCGCTCCTGATTACGAGGCCCACGACGACGGTGACCTCGAAGGCGGCCGGGAACGAACCGCTCTGCTCCGAGTCCCACTCGTCCGTCCATTCGGTCCCGTCGAAATACCGGAAGTTGAGCCCGACGACCTCGTAGGCCACGTTGTCGACCCGCCAGGCCGGAGTGTCGTCGGACAGGGTGCACGTCAGGCACCGCTTGGATTTCCTGTAGAGCCCTGCCTCCTCGCCGGTTCCGAGCCCCCATTCGACCTGGACCAGGTCGGTCTCGATGGCCCTGTCGGCGGCGTCGTAGTCGACCTGCCTCGAGGATGTCACGAGAGGGAAGGCCGAGTTGGCCAGGAAGGACAGGGAGTCCGCCGGGTATTCCGACGCTTCGTCGTTCTTGCCGAACAGCCCGGGGTTGAACGGCCCGGGCTTCTGGGCCATGCTCTCGAGGTCGCGCCTCAGCATGTCGAGCACGGCCCGGCCGATTTGGTTGAGATTGGCCGAATTCTCCGCCCTCCGCTGGGCCATGCGGCCCGAGAACAGGGCCTGGTAGAGCCCGCCCGCCAGAATCGCGGTCATGAGGAGCGCGAGCAGCAGTTCGACCAGCGTGAATCCGCCTCCGCCCCCGGCCGCCGGAAATGTCCTTCCCTTCGCCATGTCCCTGCCAGTGAAACGGATTGGCCGGCCCCCCCCCGTTTTCAGCCGCCTGATCCGGACTCCTCCTCTTCCTCCTCCGCCGCCTTGTATATGTACCGCACCAGCTCGAAGTTCCTTGCGGATTCCTCGTTGAAGGCGTCCATCCACTCAATCCTGATTGTGACCTTGTAGAGGTCCTCCTTCCCGCCGTCCTC
>JBFZBV010000459.1:0-3018 GCA_041308285.1 Planctomycetota bacterium
CTCGCGGTCATGTCGCCTTCGGGCGCGATACTCATGGGCATGGCTATGGAAGGCCGCAAGGGCGACCCGGAAATCGTCGGCAAGGCGCTTTCGCGCGCGGGAGTGCCGATTGCCGGCAGGCTCGATCCGCAAGGCGTGCTCGAGGGGGGAGGGATAAGCTATTTCGGCGGCGACACGGTCGTGGTCGGCCGGTGCGACAGGACGAATACTGCCGGACTCGCCATGTTCGCGTCGCTCATGAGGAAGTCCGGGCTCCGCAGGATGGTCACAATCCCTTGCAGGCCCGGGACGGTGCACATAGACGGCTTCCTGCTTTTCATAGACCGCGACCTCGCGCTTGCGGATCCGAGCCGCATGGATTACGGGCCGGCGGAAATCACCGACCTGGAGTCCGGCGCGAGAACCCGCATGACGACGGCCGAATTCCTCGAATCCGAGGGTGTCGAATGCATCAGCGTGAGCGAGGAGAGGGACGGATTCGGGGCTGCCAACTTCGTCGTGACCGCGCCGAGGCGCGTGGTGGGCTACGAGTGGACCCGGAGGGTGATGCGCGAAATCGAGAAGCGCGGCGGCACTGCTGTCGGCGTTCCGGGCGGGGAGCTCAGGAAAGGGCTAGGCGGCCCGCACTGCATGACCTGCGCGCTCGAACGCTCCGGCTGAGCCACACGCAGAGGTTCCGGGCGGCTCGCCGGGAGGCTCGCCCTCCCGGCGGGGTTCAAGCTTGCACATGCATGGCGCAGCGGAATGTCGGGCCACTCCGGAGGCGCAAATCGAAACGCAGAAAGCATGCACGGGCCGCTTCGGGCCGGACACGCGCCTCAGAACCGAATCATGAACCTGAGACCAGCGTGTATCGTGAGCCACCCGGAATAAGAGCCGTCGTCGGTCCCGTTCCACCACTCCTGCACTTCGTGGGACACGGGCAGGAAGCGGGCGGAGAAGATGAACCCGAACCCGAAGGCGCGCATGTTGATTTCGAACCCGACGCACAGGACTATGCCGACCCCGACGTCGTTTATCTCGTCCTCCCAGTGGTCGCCGTAGCTCGTATACCCGTCGTTGTAGTAGTCCAGGATGTCGACGCATATTCCAGGCCGGAGAAAGAAGCAGGCTTTGCTGCCGACCCTGAGCGGGAACCCGATGCTCGTGCCGACCCAGGTCCCGTCGAGAGTGTCGCTTTCGCTGTCGGTCTCGAACGGGACTCCCACATCAATCCCGCCGTCCACGCCGAAGGTCAGCTTGTCGGAGCGGACGAAATTGAAGCAGAACGAGAGCCCGCCCCCGAGGAACGGCTGCACCTCGCCGGTGACCAGTGCAGGGCCCATGATCTGGGGGATGATTGAGATGATGAACCTGGGCTTCTCGGCTTCGCCGTAAAGAACGCCGCCCGGGTCAGGTCCGAGCTGGCCTGCGTATTCCGCGAGGTCGATTTCAACTCCGGAGACGCCTGGTTCCGCGCAAAGGACTCCTGGAGAAAGCGCCAGCAGGGCGGCGGCAGCACTCAATAAGCTCGATCTGAAAGCCATGTTGAATCTCCTACGCATGATGTAGATGAGGCCCCTTCCCACTCGGAAGACCAAAGGGATTCTAGCTGCATTCCGGGACACAATCAAGCGGCCCTGAAGCGCGTGTGCGGGGGAGGAGGGCGGGGACGGCATGGTCAGAGCGCTAGCCCCGTAAAAATCATCGCCGGAATCGAATCTGCGGATCCGCATGAGTCTGGCCGGCATCCGCCTCACGCAATCCGTCTATTCGAGAGTGGTCATTTCTGCAGGCCGCATTCCCCCAGTTACCATGCAGGGTCCTGCGCGCCGGACCCTGCAAGACGGATTCCGGCTGGAAATCAGTTCCGCGCCGCGTTCAGTCTCGCCGCGAGGAACACGCCTAAGAGAAGCAGCATGAACGGAGCGAGGAAACCGAGGACGGATTCCGCGAGCGCAGCCCCGGCACGCGCAGAGCACCCGCCGGATGCGGATTCCGGCTCCGTGGCCTCCTCCGCCGGCTCCGGTGCGTCTCCGGGGGCGTCGACGATTGCGTATCCGGCCCCGGCCACGCGCGGGCCCGTGCACTCCACGGTGCCGCCCCAAGTCATGCCTTCCGCCGTGACGTCCGAGGAGGATTCGACTGAAATGCTCAAGGTTTCGCCTGCAGGAATGCCCGCCGGAAGGTCCGCCGTGACCAGCAGGCGAAGGGTCCCGGATGCCTGGACTACGGCGATGATGCCGTCGAACTCGACGTCGGCCAGTCCTGATCCGGCTTGTACAGGGACGTGAATCTGCCGGTCGAGGGCGTCGAGAATCCCGTTGGAGTTCCAGTCGTGGTAGAGCCTGAAGAGAATGGGGTCTGGCAGCGAGACGGCTGATCCCGCGGCGCGGAAGACCATCCTCCTGACGTTGACGGCTTCAGGGGGTCCTGCGTAGAGCTTGAGCCTGAGGAGCACGGCCCCGGGTTTTCCGGCAGGAAGTTCAAGGACGCACGCCGCCGGATCTGCGCTGGACATATGCACGGAACCGTGGTCGGAAATCGTGTACGTCGGACCCCAGACAGAACACCAGAACGTCACGACGGGGTCCGGGGACACTGATCCGGATATGGAGATGTCGGACTCCGAGGGAATCCCGATGACGAAGCTCCGGAGGTACTCTGCGGACCCGGAGAAATCGCACGCCACGAGCCATGTCTCCGACGCGCTCGCGGCAATCGTCCTTCCAATCCCTGAGAATGCCAGTCGGCCGTCGTCGGCGGAAAACGCTCCGGGGCCGGCGATGAGGGGGTCTTCAGGGTCCAGGACTCCGTCCCCGTCCGCGTCGTGATAGATGCGCACGGCGTCGATGCCGGTCGGGTCGTCCAATGTTCCCGCCGCGGACAGGGTCATGGAGTCGACGGTGATGTCCTCGAAGAAGTTCGCGGAAAGAACCATCTGCAGGACCGGGACTGCCTTGAATCCGGGGAGAACTGACGCAGGAGCATAGCTGCCGGATCCCGGGCCTGTCGAAAGCCTGCCCTTCAAAGCCACGG
>JBFZBV010000460.1:0-13488 GCA_041308285.1 Planctomycetota bacterium
TCCCGAAAGCCCGAGGAGCAGGTTCACGCCGCCGCCGGGACCCTCGTTGGCCGAGCAGTGCAGAGGCAGGATTCCCTTCTCCGGAGTGAGGTAGTTCATCACGGTGAACATGAGCTTCTTCACCGTGCCCATGTACGCGGACCCCATCACAATCCCGATTCTGTCGTCGAAGTCCATGACCACCGCCATGGTGGAGGTCCTGCCCAGCGCGGGGTCGATCCTGAGCCTTCCCTTGTAGCGCTCAGGGTCGAGCTTCCTGTAAGGCAGCGCCACGAGGAGGAAGGGCCTGCCGTGGAAGACGGAGGCGCTCTCGTCCGGCGGCACGGGCCTGAACATGTTGTCGGTGAAAAGCGCCGTGAGCACCCGGTCCGTCACGGTCTTCACCCTGAGGCAATAGCCGGACTCCGCGCCGAGAACGCGGTCGGTCGCGTACAGCCTCGGCGCCGCGGCCAGGGCCGCAAGGGCGTCCTCCTTCAGCATCTCGAACGTGTCGGAAGCCATGGGCACGTTGTTCTCGGCCGCCCAGTCCACATCGGATTCGCTCGGCGCCCTGCGCACGATGTAGGTGTCCTTCGGGCTTCTGCCCGTGGACTCGACCGGCGTCCAGCCCGCCAGCGCCCCGGTGCGGGCCGCGACCGCCTCCTTCGCCTCCAGCACCCTGCGAATCATCGCAGCCCTCGGCATGTCGACGGACACCGAGGAATGCTTCGCAAGCACGGCTTCCGTTCTCCCGTGAAAGTCCATGGAGTCACCTCGACGCTGCGGAGTCCCTAATAGGCGTTCTTGCCCACGAGCCCCCTCAGGGCCGTCAGGAACATTATCCTGGCGTCGAACCATATCGTCCAGTGCTCTATGTAGTACAGGTCGTACTGGATTCTCTTGCGCAGCGAGGTGTTGCCCCGCCAGCCGTTCACCTGCGCCCATCCCGTAATCCCGGCCTTCATCTTGTGCCGGAACATGTAGCGCGGAATCTTCTTCTTGAACTCCTCGATGAACACCGGCCGCTCCGGCCTCGGCCCCACGACGCTCATGTCCCCCAGCAGGACGTTCAGGAACTGCGGAAGCTCGTCCAGGCTCGTCTTCCTTAGGAACGACCCGAATCCCGTCCTCCTGGGGTCGTTCTCGACCGCCCAAACCGCCCCGGTCCGGACCTCCGCGTCGGTTCGCATCGACCTGAACTTGTACATCCCGAACACGTCGCCCCCGAGCCCCATGCGCTCCTGCCGGTAGAACACCGGCCCGCGGGACGTGAGCTTCACGAGGAGCGCGACGGCCAGCAGCAGCGGCGACAGCGCAATCAGGACGGACAGGGAGAACGCAACGTCAATCATCCTCTTCAGGATCCTGTTCCAGCCGTACAGGGGGCTCTCGCGCACCGCCACGACCGGCAGGCCGTCGAACTCCCCCACCTCGCGGTTCAGGGTGTAGAAGCTGAACAGGTCCGGCACGACCCTCACGTCCGCCATGGTCTCGGAGAGGAGGCCCATGACGTCCTCAATCAGCCCGTAGTCCCTACCCGAGAGCGCGATGAAGACCTGGTCCGCGCCCGTGCGCTGAATCAGGGCCGGGAGGTCCGAGATGGGCCCGAGCACGGGGAATCCCGCGTACGACTTGCCCTGCCTCTCCGGCCGGTGGTCCACGAACCCGACGACCTTGATTCCGGTCCACGAGTTGCGCAGGACGGCCTCGGCCAGCTTCTGGCCCGGCTTGCCCGCGCCGACCACGACCGCCTTGCGTATGTTGAACCCCCTCGACCTGAGGAAGCGGAGCACGAGCCTCGCCGCGAGCCTCGAGAATCCGAGCATTGCCGGGTTCAGCACGGCGAAGACGAGCACCACTGCGCGCGAGTACTCGTACTCGCGGTAGAAGAACGAAACCGCGAGCAGGGCGGAAAGGGCGAAGAACGTCCCCTTGGCCACGAGGAGGAACTCCTCGGCGACCGCGCCCTCGCGCCTGGGCTTGTAGAGCCCCGCCCAGCGGTAGCAGATTACGCTCAGCACCGCCGCAGCGGGAAGCACGGCGAGATATCGCGATCCGTCGGGCTCGCCGCGCGTCAGCGGCAGGAGGCCCGAATGCACGCGCACAAGGTAGGCCAGGGCCCACGCGGCGGCGGTCACCGCCGCGTCCAGGACGAGCGTGAGAGTGAGGAACGCCTGGCTGTGCTTCTTGAGCATCTCACTATCCCGGCAAACGGGAGCCGGGCCGGTCCGCAGGCCGCTGCCGGGCCTGAAACGCGGCGCCTAGTCCGAGACGGCGAACCGGACCGTGATGTCCTTGCGCCAGTGCAGCTTCTGCCCGTCGAAGATCCACCGATCCGCGGCCGGGCAGGAGCTGAACAGCGAGGCGAACGAGCACTCGCTGTCCTGCTGATCGGCCGGCCGCTGCTGTTCGGCCAGGGACAGGACCGCGCCGAGCTTGAGGCTCATGCGCGACGCCATCGCGGCCGCCAGAAGCTTCGCCTTCTCGAGCCCGGAAGCGCACGCCTCCCTTGCGAATCCGTCGACTCCGTCGACCCGGAAGAACAGGTGCCCCTGGCCCCAGGGGTTGTTCACGGGGAACGCGCCCGACCTGCCGGATGCGTCGATGAGCGCGGCCGCCTTCGAGCCGAGATCCTTGAATCCGTCCTTGAGAGGCAGCGTGGCGGCCAGTTCGAGCCTGCACGTGACCCTCCGCCTGGCGTCCATCTCCGGGTCGGCCAGAGAGTCCGCGAAGAAGTTCGCCGGCCCCTCGGACAGCATGAGGCCGGGAATCCCGAGCCCGTCCATGTCCGAGGAGGCCTTCTTCCTCCTCTCGGTGCAGATTCTCAGCGAATCGGACGCGGACGTCGAGGAATCCTCGATGCGGAAGACCAGGGTCGCTGCGTCGGGGACCATCGAGACCTGCCCGGACGCGACGACCTCGATGAACCTCCTGCCGGCGGCATTCGGCGCCTCCTGGCCCGCGGCGGGCCGCATTGCGGCGAGCGCCACGGCCGCGAAAATCGCTAGCATCCTCATGTGGGAGCCTTTCAAAGGCCGGGCGGCACCGCCGCGCGGCGTCCCGCAGGTCCTGATTGTCCCAGACGAGCCGCCCTTTTTCCAGCACGACCGGCCTCGGCAATCCCCCCTTGCCGGCTGTCCGGGCCGGGGGCGATTACGGGCTTTCAGCGGTTGCCGCCGTCCTGGGGGTCCGGAACCCTCAGCGCCGCGAGGAACCTGTGGTCGTGCCCGTCGTAGGCCGTGCCCTGCGGCCTCGCCTCGTCGTAGTCCTCGAAAGCCCCGGGGCAATTGAACAAGGCGCTCCACCTCCCGTCGGAATCCTGGTCGTACAGGGCGAATCCGAAGTCTATTTCGTCGCCCGGCCCGGGGAGCGACGGGAAGATTCTGACGGTGGCGGGCGCCTTGAGCGGGAGCGGCCTGGCGCGGACGAAATGCATCAGCGGAACCGCGATTTCGTACACCGTCATGTCCTCCGTCCGCCTCACGCCGGCCTGCACCGCGAACCGGCTGCCCTCCACGAGCACGTCCTCCATCACCGCGGCCCCGCCCGCCAGGCCGAACGCGAACTTCGTGTCCTGGACGAACAGGACGAGCCTGTCGCCGTCGAAAAGCCTGCGGTAGTCGTACTTGGGGTCGACGTGGTCGCGGTCCTCCGCCTCGAGCAGGAAATACAGCTCGGCCGGCCCCAGCGCAGCGCGGTACCGCACGGCGCAATCGCCAGGGGATCCCGGCGGCTTCTGGCTCCGCACCCGTCTCGAAAGCCCGGTCGTGCGCGGCCCGGGGACGACATCCAGCGCCTCGATGCCCTCCCAGTCCGAGGGGTCCCCGTCCGCGGTTATTGGCTCGGCAATGCTGAACCTGAGCTGGCCCCCGGATTCGGCCGGCTCCCGGACCGCTACGGCGGCGTCGAGCCTCCGCATCGGGACGACCTCGCGGACGTAGGTCTCCTTCTGGAGCCTGTGGAACGCGGCGATCCTCCTCATGCCGTCCAGGTCCAGCGGCCTGCCTTCGGCGCCCCCCCCGACCAGGCCCGCATGGAGGTCCTCGAGCGCGCGGCCGGGCTCCCCCATCCGCTCAAGGACTTCGGCCCTCTCGAACGCCGCCTCCCTCGACCCGTCCCCCCGGGCCGCGGCGAGGCGCCCGTCGAGCGGCCTGCGATCGCACGCCGCCCACCCCTCCAGGCAGTCGCTGTAGAGCATGAGCAGGATCCTGCCCGACGCACCGGGAGCCGCCGCGAGGAACCCCGTCCTATCCGGCAGCCATTTCCTCTCCACCTTTCCCGTGGAGAAGTCGACAAGGAACAGCAGGGGAGGGTAGGTTTCGCCGTACATCGCGTACGATACGACGAGGGCGAAGCGCCCGATCCGCGAGACTGCCAGCTGCTCGAACCTGTCGCTGACCGTCCAGACGCCGTTGTCCCGGCCCGGGCGGAGGCCGCCTATGGCCTCCCGGCCGGAGAACTCGGCCACCGCGCCGCCGCCGTCGAGGAAGTGGATGTCTCCGATCTCGAAGCCGGCCGGGAACTCGCGCGAGTCCTCGCCCTCCGGGCCGAGCATCCTGAGCGTGGAAGGATGCTGGAACACGAGAAGGCCCCCGTCGCCGAAACCGTGCACGCGGTCCACGGGGTTCAGATAGTACCACTCCATGAGCCCGTTCGGGCCCTCGGGCCTGGGCAGGTCCCTGGACTCCAGCACCGAACCGGTCCCGGGGTCGACCGAGAGCAGCGAGTCGAACGGGAGCTTCCTGATTAGGACGCGCAGCCTGCCGTCCGCGATTGCATGGGTCGGGAAGTACATGTCCGCGTCGATGAACGTCCTGGATACGATGCCCCGGGCCGCGGAAATCGACCTCGTCTCGTACTGGAATTTCTTCCTGCCCGCGAACGGGCCCGTCCCGATGCCGAACACCCTGCTCCCGGACCGGCACCGGAACCCGATGATTTCCCCCTCGCCGGTGGCGGCCACGCACACGTCGCCCGCGATGTCCAGCGACTCGAACGAGGCCTTCGGCCTGCGGCCTGCCCCGGACCCCTCGACCGCGGCCGCGGACGCGCGCCAGAGCTCCTCGCCGGTCGCGGCGTCGAACGCAGCAATCGACTCCCTCGAAAGCACGGCCGTGATCGCGGGGCCGGACTTGAGCATGGTCCCCTTCTCCCCTCCTCTGATTGCGACCCTCCGGTGCCAGAGCCGTTTGCCGGTCGCGCATGAGGCGCGCGAGAGGCATACGCCGTCCCACACGACGATGTCGCCGCCGCACCATGCGATCGTCGGCGCACGCGCGGCAATCATCGAGTTGAAGGAGTCCAGGGGGAAGATGAGCCTGCCCGTGACCGCGTCTATCGCGTCTATCCTGTAGGGGCTCATGATGAGCCTGCCGGTGTCCGAGTCCATCGGGTCTGTTACGTAGGGGCTCGAGCGGTCCCCGCCGCGCTCCCCATCCTCCCCGCGCCCCCGGTTTTCCCTGCCCTCCCGGTTTTCCCTGCCCTCCCTGGCAGCGCTCTCGGGCACGGGCGCCGCTATCTCCGAGAACACGAAAACCGCCTTTTCCATGCCCGGAGGCGGATCGCCCCACGGCTTCAGCAGGTATTTCTTGTCCCGGGGGTCCAGCCTGTACCGCCAGATTCGCTCCGAGGGAGGCTCGAACGCCGGCGGCATGGCCTCGACCTCCTCGGGCGGCAGGGAAGCGCAGAAAGCCCTGGCCGAAGCCTCGAGCCCGGACCAGGGATTGCCCGCGAGCGGGGCTTTGATTGCCGAGAGCCGGCGCCTGCACTCCCCGGCGTCCCTGATCCCCGCAGCGCACGCCGCCGCGATCGCGCCGGCCCGGTCGAAGTCAGGCCCGCCCGGGCCGTCGACGGCCGCGAGGCCGGCGGCCGCCGTCAGGGCGTCCCGGAGGCGGCCGGATTTCATGAGGGCGAGTGCCGCCTCGAGGCCGAACCGGGACGCCGCGCCGGTCCCGGGAAAGAGGAGGGACGCAATCGCCACCTCCCGCATCGCGGCGACCGGCCCCGGCGCCTGAACGCCGGTCAACCATGCCCCGCGCTCCCGCGTCCATGCGGATCCCGCCGCCGCCAGGGCCGACCGGGCCGATTCCCCGCCGGATTCGAGGATGCTCCTGATTTCCTCTCCGGCGATTCCCGCTGCCGCGGTGGTCCTCTCGATGCCGGATTCGGGCCTGCCCGGTTCACGGGCGTGCTCGAACCTCCATTTGATTCCGAATGCGACCCATGCGTCCACGGCTTCGCCCGCGAGTCCGGCCGAAAGGAGGCGCGCGGAGAGCTCGCGCACGGCCTCGCATGACCTTTCGGCGCCGTGGTCCAGGGACGCGGCCGTGCGCAGAGCCGAAAGCCCTCCCGGCCCGGAATCCGCCTCCCATATCATCCTCTGAGCGGCGAACGAGAGCGACCTGACCATCTCGGCGTCCCGGCCCGCGTCTCCCGGCCCGAGCGCCGCCTTCGCCGAGTCGAGCAAGGGAAGGGCGGCGGCCACCCTGCCGGAACTGAGCGCGGCCATGCCGAGGGAAAGAACCCGCCTGAATCCCGGGCCGGAGTTCCCCGATGCCCGGCTTATCCTGCCGGAGGCGTCTTCGAATCCCGCGAATGCCAGGATTACCTCCCTGTGCGCGAGGCAGTACATGCCGGGCGCGGGGATGATCCTTTCCGGCGTGGCAGAGAGCGTCGGCCCCCTGATTTTCACGATTCTCGGTTCGCTCCACGCCGGGGGCCGGAGCACGGCGATTCCGTCCCTGCACGGGACCACGACGGATTCGCGGGTGACCACGGATCCGCCCAGTTCCGCCTTCTCGAGGCCCGTCTCGAAGTATTCGCTCACGCCGGTGCGGAGGTCGGCGAACCTCAGCATCGACCCCTTCGCCGAAACGGCCCGGCCCTGGAACACGCCGAGGAAGCTCGAGAAGCCGAGGTCTTCGATTTTCAGCGCCGCCTCTCCGGTCCGGGGGTTCACGACGTAGATTCGCGCGGAATCCGAGGGCCTGACGACGGCGAACCCCTCCCACTCGAACGCGGGGAAGATTCCCGGCAGGGGCTTGCCGCGCGGGTACAGGAAGGCCCACTCGAGGGTCATTTCAGCCGTATCCACGCATGCCGCCACGCCCGTACCCGTGAACACGACGAGCCGCCTGCCCGAGACGACCATGGAAGGAACGGTCCCCTCTTCGGTGTACGCGTAGCGCGTCTTCGAGAACAGGAAGACTTCTTTCGACGTGCTCAGTCCAGTCGCGGGATTGAGGCGGACGACCGAGAAAATCTCGAGGCCGCCTCTGTTCCTCTTCTCCAGCGCGTAGAGACGCCCCCGCGACTCGACCGGGAGGCCGACGATGCCGCCCCCGTCCCGGGGCTCGGCCTCCATGGTGCTCCAAACCGTCTTTCCCGTGGGCTTGTCGACGGCGGCGACGCCGGTCGCCTCGAACACGAGTCCGCCGATTCTGACCTCGCGCGAGAGGCTCACGTAGACGGAATCTTTCCCGCATGCGACGGCAGGCAGAGGATTGACGAAGCTCATCCTGCTCGTCCACACCACCTCCCCGGCGAGGGGCTCGATGCAGGCGACCCCGGACTCGTTCTTCCAGTAGAGCCTGTCCCCGTCGGTGCACGCGCCCCAGACCGGGAAACGCGGCCCGGCCCTCATGTCTTCCACAGGCGAGAGAGGCAGGTGATCGTTCACGAACATCGGAGCCGCGTGGCAGTCCGTCGGGAATTCCTCCGCCCCGCCGGGGAAGACCGAGTACTCGAACGGGACCGCCTCGCCGCGGAACCCTCCGCCGGCTGAGGCGGCCTTGACGACGGCCTCCAACGCGTCGCAGAACTTCCCCCTCGGCACCTCCCTGCCCGTCACCATGCACGGCCGCGGTGAGGACCTGAGCCTCTCGACCGCCGCAGCCGCGGCCGCAGGCTGCCCGGATCTCGCGCAGGCCAGCGCAGCCCGCATGAGGGCCGCGTCAGTCCGCGGCCCGTCGCCCAGCCCCGATATGGCCGCTTCGTACCAGAAAGAGGCCTGGCCGCGCTCCCCGCGCTCGAACAGGATGTCCGCGAGCGCCAGCGCGGCCTCCGGCCCCCTGCTGCTCGCGGCCATGGACAGGGCCACGGCGCGGAGGCCGCCCTCGTCCCGCCTCGGGACCGCATCCGCGAACGTGCGATCCGCCATCGGGTCCGCTATGGACCTGAACAGGGCCAGGCCTTCCGCCGGAAGCCCGGAAACCCGGTCAGAGACTATCCTCACGACCGGATACCAGATCTCCTGGCCGGAGTGAAGCTTCACCGCGGCCATTTTCCAGGCTCCCTCGGCCTGCAGCCTGGAAATGACGGAGTTGTATGCGGCAGCGGCGGACCTGAAGTCGCCCGCGGCGGCCGCCGCGTCCGCCGAATACAGCTCGTTCTCGACCCGTGAATCGGAAACGAAGCTGACCTTGGGCTTCTGAGGAGCGACGGCGCCCTGGGCGGAGACGTCCGGGGCAGCGAGGGCGAATGCGGCCAGGAGCGCCGCGGCTGCCAGGGCCGCGAAGGCAGGTGCGGCGCGGGCGTACGCCCGTACGTCCCGGCCGGGGCCGGCCTTCGGGTGCGAACGCTGCTTTCGGTTCGGAGCCAAAGTTCGACAGCGAAACAGAGGGGAACGCGGATACGGCTTAGGTTTTCTCCGCGCCCCTGGCCTTGTCCCTGGCGACCAGCCGGAGGTCCTCTTCGACCATCATCCTGACGAGGTCGTCGAATGCCACCTCGGGCTTCCATCCGAGCACGCGCCTCGCCTTGGAGCTGTCGCCGACGAGCTCGTCCACTTCGGCAGGCCTTTTGAGCCGCTCGTCCACCACGACATGGTCCTCCCAGCGGAGCCCGGCGCACGAGAAGGCGGCCTCGCAGAAATCCCTGACAGTGTGCTGGACGCCCGTGGCTATCACGAAATCGTCGGGCGCATCCTGCTGCAGCATCATCCATATCGCCCTGACGTAATCGCCGGCGAAACCCCAGTCCCGTTTCGCGTCAAGGTTCCCGAGCCTGAGCTCGCGGTCGAGGCCGTGCCTGATTCTCGCCACGCCGTGGCTGATTTTCCTGGTGACGAATTCCATGCCCCTGCGGGGCGACTCGTGGTTGAACAGCATCCCGGAGCACGCGAACAGGCCGTAGCTCTCCCTGTAGTTCACCGTGATGCAGTGGCCGAAGACCTTGGCCACGCCGTAGGGCGACCTGGGGTGGAACGGAGTGGTCTCCTTCTGGGGCACCTCGCGCACCTTGCCGAACATCTCCGACGACGAGGCCTGGTAGAACCTGATGCCCTTGTCGATCAGCCTCACGGCGTCGAGCAGCCTCACGACGCCGAGGCCTGTGACCTCCCCGGTCAGGAGGGGCTGGCTCCAGGAGGTGGGGACGAAGGACTGGGCGCCGAGATTGTAAACCTCGTCGGGCCTGGTCTCCCCGACTATGTCTATGAGCGACAGCTGGTCCGTCAGGTCCGCCTGCCTGAGCTCGATTCTGTCGCGCACCTGCGCAATCCGGTCGAACTTCTCGCTGGACGACCTGCGGACCATTCCGACGACGCGGTAGCCGCGTTCGAGGAGGAACTCCGCCAGGTAGGACCCGTCCTGGCCCGTGATTCCGGTTATGAGGGCTGTCTTCATGTCCGCCTGTCCGTTGCAGCAGGCCCGGCCCGGGGGTGCGCGCCGCGGGGGGCGAAAGGCCGTGCCTTCAATGCCGCGCCAGGGAGCCGCATTCTACCAGCCCTTCTCCCGGGCGGTCAAATCCGGCCTTCCAAGCCTCAGTACACGCGCCTGAATCTCGAGCCCGGCCTGCCGGGCCCGGTCTTGGCCGTGGCGTCGAGGATCATCTTCGATCCCCGCGCCGCCCCGCCCCCGAAATCCGCGGACGGGTCGAGCGACGAGGAAGGCGCGTCCTTCACGACCGTGACGTCCCTGCCGGGCTGAAGCCTTGTGGACACGGCCCAGGCGACCTGCTCGGGGTCGGAGGCGTCGATGTCCTCGTCCACGACGGTCAGGATTTTCATCGACGGGTGCGCCTTCATCGCGGCGCGGGCCGCGGCGGCGGCGTCCCCGTCGGACCGCTTCCTGATGGACAGGACCCCGTCCAGCCACCCGCATCCGGCGGCGGTGAGCCTGAAGTCCACGGCCTCTGCCTCCCTGGAGACCGCGGCCAGCACCGCGAGCTCCCTCGGGAGGCCCATAAGGACCCTGTGCTCCGGCCCGCCGGGGTATATCGAGTGGTAAATCGGCTTGGACCTGCTCGTGACCGCGTCCACCTCGAACACGGGCTGCATGCGCACGGGATCCAGCATCCTCGTGATGTCCACGAACGGCCCCTCGGGGGCCTGATCGGGCAGGAGCCTGCCCTCGAGGACGTATTCGCAGTCCGCGGGCACGACAAGGTCGGAGAAGAGGCACTTCGCGGTCCTCAGGGGCGACATGGCGTTGGCCACCGCGAGTTCGTCCACGTCCACGGGGGCCGGGGCGGCCGCGGCGACGAGCACTTCCGCGGGCGCGCCTATGCACACCGCTGCCGGCATCGGCCCGCGCGCCTTCCTGTAGGCCGTGTCGGTGCCCCTGCCTTCGACGAGGCGGGCCGTGAACCTGCCCGGGCCTGCGGCCATGAGCCGGTGGAAGGCGGCGTTGGGGCCGAGATCGGGATCGCGGACAATCATCACTCCCGCGGTGACGTAGGGCCCGCCCTCCTCGGGGAAATGCCGGAGCACGGGAATCCGCGGGAAATCCTGCTTCTCCCACACGACTTCCCTGCAGGCCGGGCTGGAATCGGCCCGGCCGGGCTGCACGGGCGAGGACATCGCCCTGTCGAGATGCCGGGCCAGCCCCTCCGATGGCACGCCGAGGGCGGCGGCTACCATTTCGCGGGACGCGAGCAGGCCGGAGACCACTGCGGCGCCTTCGACGTCCTCGAGAAGCACGGGGCCGCCGGCCGAGGCGATTGCCGCCGCGGCCTCGAGGTGCCTCGACAGCCGGCCGGTCCGGCGCTCGAGCCTGCCGGAAGCCCCGAGACTACGGATGCACTCCCTGAACTCCAAGCGCCCTCCGCCTCAAAAGACCGGCCCCGCCGCAGCCCTCCGCGGACCGCTCGGCGCTATCTGCGGCCTGCGAGCTCGATTTCCCTCAGTTCCCTCAGAAGGTAGGGGAACTTGAAGAGGTCGAACTCCCTCTCCGCCCTGGTGCCGGGATCAGACGCGAGGAAGAACTGCTCCTCCGCTGCGGTGCAGGACTTCCTCAGCATGTCCCTGGCCTCCGCGAACATCCCCATCTGCAGATAGGTGACGGCGAGGTTCTCCATGGAGTACATGAAGTCTATCGACTTCTCCATGGCCTTCCTGAACTGCTCAATCGCCTCGTCGATCCTGCCGAGCGCCCTGAGCTCGAGCCCGAGGGTGTTGTTGAACCTCGGCTCGGCCGGGTCTATGAGCTCCGCGTCCCGCCAGGCCGCGAGGGCCCCTTCGCGGTCGCCGAGGTCCTGGAGGTCCGCGCCGAGCTCGAACAGGACCCACGCGTGGAACTCCGACTTCGGCTTCGTCGCGGATATCTTCCGGAGGAGGCTCGCGGCGTCGGCGAACCTGCCGGCGTCCCTCATGCCCGTGAACCTCTTCTGCAGCGGGTTGAAGACGTTCGCGAATTCCGGGTTGTCCGAGAGCGCGGAGACGAACGCGGCGTCCGATTCCTCCGGCCTTCCCGCCTCGGCCAGGAGCTCGCCCATCCATAACCAGGCCCATTCCCTGCCGGGCGCCTTCGGCGACGAAGCCCATTTCTTCAGCGCTTCCAGCGCGGCATCCTTGCGGCCGTTGGTCCTGAGGATGACGGCGTAGTACTTCAAGGGGTGTACCGCGTCCGCGTGGGCTGCCGCGAGGGACGCGAACACCTCCTCGCATCTCCTGCTCCCCCCCTCGCTGGCCGGGTCGATGAGCACGAGCCAGAGGCTGTCGTACCAGGCTCCCGAGAGCGGGTCGGCGGCCAGACCGGCGGCGTACGCCTCTTCGGCTCCCTTCAAATCGCCGGAGGCCTTGAGCGAATCGCCGAGGACCTTGAGGTAGTACTGGCGGCCGGCAGGGTCCTTCGCGAGCCCGATTCGGCACGCCCCGGCGGCCTCGGGGTGCATCCCGGCCTTGAAATAGCAGTCCGCAATCCTCGGGTAGTAGGCCGCGGCGTCCGGGGCGGCCTCGAGAATCGAGCGGTACGCGGCGGCGGCCTCCTTGTACTTGCCCAGGGCCTCCCGCGAGGCGGCGAGCATGCCGAACGCCTCGAGGTTGTCCTTCTGCGCCGCGACCACGGCGGCGAACTCCTCCTCCGCCGTGCCGTAGAGGAGCCGCGTGTAGCTCGGCGCCCTCGGGGCGAGCGTGAAGGCCCACCAGCCGCGGAGGAACCTGTAGGCCGGAACGGCGGGGGCGGCCTCGACGAGGCGCTTCAAGCAGTCCTCGGCGCTCCAGAGCTCGTCGTTCTGGCCCGAGTCGACCCCGATCCGTATGTAGCAGTAGGAGATGCCGTACAGCGCCCTGGGTTCCGAAGGATTGGATTCGAGGGCCTTCTTGTATCCGGGAATCGCTTCGGCGTACTGCCCGCGCCCCATGAGCTCCTCCGCCGCCGCGAGCCCGCCTTCTTCCGCGGACGCCGGCCCCTGCGCCGAGAGGAGTATCGCCGCATACGCGGCCAAGGCCAAAGGCTTCAAAACGCACCTCCATCCGCCCTGCGAAGCCGCCACAGCCCGCGCGACCGCGGCAGGCGGCCGGCGGCTACTTTTTCTTCCTGCTCTCATATATATCCATCACCTTCCGGGTCATGGCGAACTTGGGCTTCCACGCGGCGGAGTTGTCCTTCCACCACTGCTCCCACTTGAGGACCGCCTGCTCCCGCGAGGCGGCCGGGTCGTCGAGCACGAAATCGAAATCCACCTCGCAGCCCGTGAGCCTCCTGAGCGACACAATCGAGTCCCTGCGGACCCACCCGTTGCCGCGCAGGTTGGCGATGAGCACGGGCATGCCCGACGTGTCCCCGAGCCTGGCCATGGATTCGGCCGCCTGATTCCGAATCTTGCCCTGCCGGCAGTCGTCCATCTTGGACTCGTAGTAGTCCGCACCTTCAGGCCTCGGCTTCGGCAGCCACCCGAGGTACGGCCTGAGCTCCGCCGCGGTGGACGCGTCGCCTATCGCCCCCAGGGCCCGGATGCAGTAGACGATGAGATCGAAGCTGTCGGTCTTTCTGAGGAGGGCGACGACCTCCTCCCTGCCGCCCGCTCGGATGTGCTCGAGGCAGAACAGCGCCTCGGAGCTCGCGACCGGGTCCTCGATGCCCAGCTTCCCGGCAAGGGCAGGGACCGCCGCCGGACCGGCCTCAATCAGCCGGCCGGCCGCCGCCTCCCTCACCTCTGAATCCTCGCTCCCCAGGTCCTGGGCCATCCGGCCGATTTCTTCGGCGGAAGGCGCCGGGACAACGGGCGGCGCGGATGCCGGCGCAGGCGAGGGCGCAGGCGCGGTCGTCCCGGCCGGGGCGGCGGCAGGGT
>JBFZBV010000461.1:0-3096 GCA_041308285.1 Planctomycetota bacterium
CAGGTCATCGCCGACGGCAGCGACCCGACAACGGCGACCGTGGCGCTCGGATACGCCCGGTCGGCCGCGCTGGCTTTTTCCGCCGGATTCGCGGCTTCGGCGGGCCGGGATTCGGGGGGAGCGCGGGCGGTCCCGGCCGTGGACCTGCGGGTGCGGCCATGGTTCAACGCGGACATGGAATCGCGCAACTTCATCGTGCCGGGGCTCATCGCCGTGATAATGATGGTCATCGCCGCGCTGCTGACTTCGCTCGCCATTTCCCGCGAATGGGAGCAGGGGACCATGGAATCGCTGGTATCCACGCCCGTGCGGAGCGCGGAGCTGGTCCTGGGCAAGCTCGTGCCCTATTTCGCGGTGGGCATGTTCGACGTCGTTCTCGTGGCCGCCATGGGGTCCCTGCTTTTCGGCGTCCCCTTCAGGGGGAGCTTTCCGCTCCTGCTGGCGGTGTCTGCGGTGTTCCTGGTCGGGGCGCTGTCCATGGGCATGATGGTGAGCATCCTGACGCGGAGCCAGCTGCTTTCGAACCAAATCGCGATGATTGCGACATTCCTTCCGGCCTTCCTGTTGTCCGGCTTCGTGTTCCCGATACGCAACATGCCGGCGCCGATTCAGGCCGTGACGTACGCGGTTCCGGCGCGGTACTTCATCGACGTGCTCAAGGGCATAACCCTCAAGGGGCTTGGCGCTGCGGCCCTGGGCCCGGAGATAGGGCTGCTGGCGGTTTTCGCGTGCGTGCTCGCGGCCCTGTGCGTGGCGTGCTTCAAGAAGAGGCTCGACTGATGATCCGCAGGCTCCGGAACATGCTGGCAAAGGAGTTGAAGCAGGTCTTCAGGGACCCGAGGATGAAAGGCGTGGTCTTCGCGGCCCCATTCATGCAGCTGCTTCTCCTTGGCTATGCCGTTTCCACGGACGTGCGCGACATCCCGCTCGCAGTCGTCGACCGGGACAGGACGGCGCAGAGCCGCGACTTCGCGTCCAGGTTCGAGACGTCGGGCACGTTCAGGGTGCAGGACTTCTCCGCGGACGCCCGCGGGGCCCGGCACGCCATCGACCGCGGCGCAGCAGGGGCTGTGCTCTACATCGAACCCGGATTCGGCAGCATTTCCTCTTCCGGCCGGCAGGCTCCGGTGTGCCTCGCAGCGGACGCAACGGACTCGATGACCGCCTCGGTGGTCCTGAGCCACGGGTCCGCGATTGCAGGGGAATACGCGGCCTCGTCCGGCGCAGCCGGAGGGCGCGGAGCCGGGCCGATTGTGGAGCTCGAGAGCCGGGCGTGGTTCAACGAGACGCTCGAGAGCCGCAATTTCTTCATCCCGGGTGTCATGGGGCTCCTCGTCACGCTCATGACGCTCCTGCTCACGAGCATGGCGGTGGTACGCGAGAAGGAAATCGGGACGCTGGAGCAGATAATGGTCACGCCGATAAGGCCTGCGGAGTTCATCCTGGGCAAGACTCTGCCGTTCGCGCTCATAGGGTTCGCGGACGTGCTCATCGTGCTCGCAGTCGGCGTGCTATGGTTCGAAGTTCCCATGCGCGGCAGCCTGGCGCTGCTCTTCTTCTGCATGGGGCTCTACGTGATGACGTCCCTCGGAGTGGGCCTGCTCATATCCACGGTGAGCAGGACGCAGCAGCAGGCGCTGATGACCACGTTCTTCTTCTTCATGCCCGCCATGCTGCTGTCCGGCTTCGCGTTCCCCATAGAGAACATGCCCGGGCCGGTCCAGGCGGTCACGTATCTGAACCCCATGCGCTACCTGTTCGTGATACTGCGGGGGATCTTCCTCAAAGGCGCGGGTTTGGATGTCCTCTGGCCCCAAATCCTGGCTCTTGCCGCGTTCGGCGTCGCGACACTGACGATTGCGTCCAGAAGGTTCAGGAAGACGATTGCTTAGAGGGCGGGGCGGATCCGCGGTTCTCCGTCCCATGCAGGCAAACGCTTAGCTATTTTTCCGTTTCTCCGAAAAGGCTGGACAGAGCGGAGTTTTCAGCTAGGTCCCGGGGAGTAATCCTCTCTGCGTTGCGCATGTCGGGATTTGCTCCGTGGCGGAGGAGCGTTTCAGCGGAATCGAAATCCTTTTTTTGGACCGCCAAATACAGGGGCGTATCCCCGAGCAGGTCCTGACTGTCGATTGCAGCTCTATTCTCCAGGAGATACTCGAGCAGCAAATGGATTCTCAGCTCGCTCGAGTACGTTCGAAGGCAATAGTGCAGGGGAGTCGAATTCAGGAAATCCATTTCAATGTTCAAATCCGCTCCCCTGGCGGTCAATTCCCTGATTTCGCCGAAATCCTGCCTGATTACGGCTTCCTTCAACAGTTCTCCCAGTTCGTGTGCGGTGGCGGCCTTGACTCTGCGCTCCATGTTGCTTACCCACGGCCGGATTCCCATCGCGGCTTTTCGGGCGATTCTCATGTCTTTCAGGGTTCGTGATTCAACGAGCTTCCGGATTCTGCCGGCGATGAGCTGATCTGTCTTCGGTGTCCAGCCGGACATCTTCCCGAGGACTTCGGTGGCGCTCTGTCGAACAAGGCAATCCCGATGCGCGAGCAGCTTCGCCAATTCCCTGATGATTTCTTCCTCGTTGTCGCAACTGCTGATATCGCAGCTTTCGAGCAGATAATGGGCGTTTTTCCGGACTTCGAAGCTGCCTGAAGCCTCGTATTTGACGAGGGTCAGGATAGCATTGCTGGAAAGATGGAGGCGTCTGGCCCAAGTGATTACATGCCTCATTCTGCAAATTTCCGACGGTAATGCAGCCGCATCGCCCCTGTCCAAAACGGCTGTTACGAGTGCGGATGCAGCTTCGTGGCTCCAATGGGCAGCCTTCGACAGGACGCTGTCTGCCCGCATCCTGGCATCCGCATCGTCGCTCCTCATGCATTTCGAAAGGATTCTCACCGCCCATCGATGCTGATTGCAGGAATCGAAGAACGGCCTCGCCTGCTCCATGATGTCCTCGAGTACCCCGAACGCGGAGGCCCTGACGAGCTCGGACTCGTCGTAGAGAGCTCTCGGGAAAGCCAGTCTGACTTTTCCATCTCCGCACCTTTGAAGAGCGGTGAAAGCCGCGTGCCGCACTTCGGCGTCGCAATCGTC
>JBFZBV010000462.1:0-4585 GCA_041308285.1 Planctomycetota bacterium
AGGTCTTCGAACGTCTCCCGCCTGCGCGCGACGGAATGCTCCGCGCCGTTCACCAGGATTTCCGCCGGCCTCGGCCTCGAGTTGTAGTTCGAGGCCATGGAGAACCCGTAAGCCCCGGTCCCGAAAACCGCCAGCAGATCGCCTTCCCTGACGGGAGGCAGATACCTGTCCTTGCCGAGGAAATCCCCTGACTCGCAGACTGGGCCCACGACGTCGCAGGGGATTGAGGCTGCGGACGATCCGTCCCGGACGTCGGCCTTCTCTATCCTGTGGAAGGCGTCGTAGAGGCTCGGCCTTATCAGGTCGTTCATGGCCGCGTCGACGATTACGAAGGTCCTGTCGCCCGTCTCCTTCAGGTATTGGACCGTGGTGAGGAGTATGCCTGCGTTGCCGACGATGAATCTTCCGGGTTCGAGGGCGAGCTTCAGCCCCGTGGGGGCGATTAAGGGGACGAGGGATCCGGCGTACTCGTCGATTGTGGGCGGCTTGTCCTTGTCCGTGTAGATGATTCCGAACCCGCCGCCGATGTTGAGCCACTCCGGCGCGAACCCGTCCGCGCGCAGAGCGCCGACCAGCGCCAGCATCTTCTCCACGGCCAGTTTGAACGGCTCGACCCTGGTGATTTGGGACCCGATGTGCATGTGCAGGCCTGCGAGCTTCAGGTTCGGCCTGCGGGCAAGGCTCTCCGCGGCGGCCCTGGCGGAAAGCGCGTCGAGCCCGAACTTGTTCTCCCTCTTGCCCGTCGTGATGTACTTGTGGGTGTGGGGGTCGACGTCCGGGTTCACCCTGAGGGCGACCGGGGCGGTTCTGCCGAGTTCCCGGGCCACCGAGTCGATTCTCGAGAGCTCTCCCAGGGACTCCACGTTGAACATGCGGATGTCAGCGCGCAAGGCGGAGGCTATCTCCTCCCTGGTCTTTCCCACTCCGGCGAAGACGATGTCCGATCCGGCAGCCCCGGATCGGAGAATCCGGAAGATCTCCCCTCCCGAAACCGCGTCGAACCCGCACCCCTCGGCTGCCAGAATCCTGAGCAGGGCGAGGTTGGAATTGGCCTTGACCGAGTAGCACACGAGCGGATCGAGCGGCTTGAACGCCTCGCGGATTTTCCGGAAGTGCTCCACCGCGGTCCTCTGGCTGTAGACGTAGAGCGGCGTGCCGAATTCCGCGGCCAAGTCGGCAGCCGGGACCTCCTCGCAGAACAGGAGGCCGTTGCGAAAGCGGAAATAATCCATGTTCTTCCTCCCATGGCGTCGAAGATGCGGGGCTTTCAATCGTGCTTTGCCTGCCCGGTGCCCGTGGAAGAGGACGTCCGGAGCACAGTATTCCCGCAAGGATTCGGATGGTCAAGTGCCCTTTTCGTGCGGCCGAGTCCTGGAGCGGCGGCTGTATACATGTATGCCCCTTGCGGATACTAAATAACCGTTTTCCGCCTACGGGTGACGCAGACAAAAATCAAAGGGGAGGGAGCTTTTTCAGGGCTTTCGCGTCTAGCTGGCATCATTTTGCGGACAAAGGGGTTATGACGTCATAGATTCCGGACGCGCATGCGCCTGCCCCTCGCCGGATTACGGCACTCGGTTTGCTTGATTGAAGTTCCTGAAAGTTGTATCTTTCCCGGTCGTTTTCTGATAGCCTGGCGTGTGCTTTTTCAAATATGGAGGGACTCATGGCCGCCACAAGCAGATTCTCTTGTCTCGTGGTCGTCGCTTTGTGCATGACGCTGGTATATGCCGGCTGCAACAGCGACAAGAGGGATGATGACCCCCTCATCAATCCCAACATCAACGCGCAGATTGAGGACCCCAACAACAACAACACCGGCAACACCGGGACGTCCGGACCGGGCATACTCACGATTAACCCGACCTCGGTCAACATCCCGGTCAGCGAAATCATGACGTTCACCGCGGCCGGAGGCATTCCTCCCTACGTGTTCTCCTTCGCGGACTCGACGAACGCCGTGTACAATTCGCTGAACGACACCTGGACGCACAACATCACGAACGCGACCCTCACGGGCACGGGCGTGTTCACGGCCGGACCGGGCATCGGGACCAACCAGATTAGAGTCACCGACTCGGCCGCATCGATGTCCGACGCCACGGTCAACATCATCACTCCGACCACGACCTCTTATAAAATCGTCTCAACGAACCTGACTCCTTACGTCTCCCGCATAACCGTCCCGACGAACACAAAGGTCTACTTCGTCATCCAGAACGGGACCGATCCCGACAGCTTCAACGTCACTAACAACTCCAGCGGAAAGCCCCAGGGCTTCGTGATGGGCACCCGCGCAGGCTGCTGGGAAACCGGCAATACCGGCGCAGACGACGGATCCGTCTGCGACATCCTCCAGGTCTTCGACTCCTCGACCCCCATCAACGTGGCGACCCTCAGGATTTACGTCAGCACGACTCCGCTGGCCATCTCTCCGAAGACCGTGGTCGTCCCCGCCACCACGCAGGTCTCGCTTCTCGCATCCCCCGGCGGCGTCAACACCCTCACATGGGCGTTCGCAGGCGGCAGCGCTCCTTCCGGAGGCACCCTCCTCCCCGCAGGAACCAGCGCCACATACACCGCAGGGAGCACGACGAACGGAATTTTCGGAGCCAAGGACATCATCGAGGTCCGCGACTCCTTCCCCTTCGTCCCGCAGGTGGCCCAGGCCCAGGCGAACGTCCCCGGCCTCTCGGTCTTCCCGAGACGCTTTTCCATGGCCCCCTCGACCCAGAAGATTCTCACCGCCCTGGGCGGCAGCGGCACGTACAACTGGACCAACATGTCTCCCAGCCTCGTGAGCCTGGCCCCGGCGGGCGCCTCGTGCACCGTCACGGCCCTCACGGCCGAGGGCGAGGCGACAATAGCCCTTTCCGACACGACCCCGGGCGGCTCGCTCACCGTCACGGCTGTCGTCTGCGGCGCGGTCACTTCCCACTCCTTCACCGCGCCCGGCACCTTCTACCCGTCCAACGGGTCCATGGGATCCTCGAGCTTCTATCCCCTTGACATGGCCGTCGCCGATTTCGACAAGAACGGCGTGCAGGACGTCGTCGTCTCCCTGTCGAGCTCCTCGGTCAACCCCGTGCCCTACGGCGACACCCAGGGCAACCAGGTGTCAGTCCTGCTGGGCGGGGCGACGAAGGGGTCCTTCCAGCAGTCCGCCGTGCATTACCAGATGGCTACGACCGGCACCGCCGGCCCGACGGGCATAACGACCGGCGATTTCAACGGCGACACAAACATCGACATCGCGGTCGCATGCCAGGCGGGCTACGTGGTCGTGATGCTGGGCGCAGGCGACGGCACCTTCCCGAACAGCACCACCTATCCTTTCATCTACGCCAACCTCGGCGGCGGCTTCCGCGGCGCCGACATCGTCAAGTACAACTTCGACAGGTCCAACGGCGACGACCTCGCGGTCTGCGACGGCGCAGGCGGCAGGGTTGCGGTGCTGATTAGCAACGGGTCGGCCAACAGCTTCAACGTGGTCTCCACCCTCACAATCTCCGACCCCGTGCCGACCGATTCCTACCTGCCTACGTGCCTCGGCATCGCAGTCGGAAACTTCGACAACGACACCACCGGATCCATCAATAAAACCGGCAACTCACCCAACGGCATCGGGTACATCGACATCGCCGTTACCGACTACTACTACGACCGCGTGGTCATCTTCGACGGAACCGGCCTCACCGCCTGGAACCCCGCCGGCACGGCCTTCTCGGTCGACCCGAGCCCGACGGCTCCCAGCGTCTGCATGCAGAAGCCGGTGGGGATAGCCGCCGGAGACGTCGACGGCGACGGCGACATGGACATCGTCACGGCCAACAACCAGCATTACTGGCAGTATTCGACCACCAACCTGGAGATGGGGATTTCGGTCATAGTCAACAACTCCGGCGGGACGCTGAACTTCTCCATCGCAAGGGAGTACGGCCCGGACCGCTCCGCCTATCCTGACTACTATGCATGCTACTTCTGGTCGGTCCTCTGCTACGACTTCAACAACGACGGACTGGACGACGTGGCCGCGCTGGCAAGGTGCATCAGGCTCGATCCCCCTGCTTCCTACTCCTGGAGATCCTCGCACGTTCTCCTCTGGCGCGGCGTCGGCGGCGCTGGAATGCTCAATGGCTGGTCGAGGAACGGCACTACAAACGACAACTACGCGACGTCGGTATTCCCGCAGAGCACTGGAGCTGATTGGGACTTCTATGGAGGCGCATTCGCCGCGATAGACTTCGCAGGCCATACCCGCAATAACGCGGGCGCGCCGCTGATGGACATAATCCTCTCTGCAGGATGTCCTTACGCCTGGTACACCTACTACGGCAAGATGACGGTCCTCATGAACAACTCGGACTAGTATCCTCATCTTTCAAGCGCCAGGGTCCAGCCCTGGCGCTTTTTTTTTATGATTTCGCTTGATTTTTACAAATTATAAAATATAATATATAAAATATTGTTTCCATCCATTCCTGCAGGATAAACAGGGAAAGATGAAGTATTCGGCTGTTGCTGCTGTCGCTCTGTTGACGGCCTTCGTCGTGGGAAGCGGCTTCCTGATTAAAAGCGGAGCCAC
>JBFZBV010000463.1:0-4506 GCA_041308285.1 Planctomycetota bacterium
GTGTCGGTCGGCGTCCGCGGGCACCTCGAGCAGGACTTCGACAGCCAGAGCCTCCGTAAAATCCTCATGGAGCTGTACGCCGAAAAGCTCAAGGACCTCAAGGAGAAGAAGAAGTGAAGCCAATCAGGTTCCTCGTCTCGCTCGTGACCACGAATTCCGTCGCCAAATTCATATCCCTCCTCCTCGCCGTGGCAGTCTGGTTCATGGTCGACGCCGAAATCACGGACAAGACGGAGCAGGACGTCCCGGTCGAGGTCGTCCTTGTCAACAAGAAGAACTGGGAAATCATCCGCAGGGACGTGCTGAGGGTGAAGGTCGTGCTCGAAGGCCCCAAGTCGGACGTCGCGAGGGTCGGCGACCTCGTCATCCGCGACAGGCTCAGCGGCCTGGTCAGAATCGAGGAGACCGAGCTCGCGGACCAGGGAAGGCTCGAGCTCGTCCATTCCGTGAAGCTCAACCCGTCCTCCTTCAATCTCCAGCCCCTGAACCTTACGGTGGAGAGCATTCATCCGTCCTCGATACAGGTGACCGTCGTGAGGATGGGCGAGAAGGAGCTCAAGGTCAACCCGATAATCGTCGGCGTCCCGGAAAAGGGGTACGTCCTGGACAAGGTCAAGGTGACGCCCAGCAAGGTCGCCGTGCACGGCCCCAGGGTGGCGCTGGACAAAATCGAGGAAATCGACACCGAGCAGGTCTTCCTGTTCGGCCGGGACGAGTCCTTCGAGGAGCCGGTCGGAGTCTCGGGCCTCATCGAAGGCTATCCGGTCTCGGCCCAGAGGCAGGTGACGGTCCAGGTCTCCATAGCCAGGGAGCCCGGCCGCAAGGTGGTGGATCGCGTCCCGGTCAGAATCATCTTCCCGCGCAACTGGGCCCACGACAGGTTCAAGGCGGAGATTGACGAGCGCCTCGACGTGAACGCCGTCGGGCCCGCGGACGTAGTGGCGACCGTGACCGCCGAGGACCTGCTCCTCACCGCGGAGCTGGACACCTCCGCCTACGAGCGCTGGATGAACGAGGAGTCGGACACCCAGCACGCGATGGCCAAGGTCAGGTGCTCGGTCCAGGGCCCGTCCGACGAGGCGCGCAGTTCCGTCTCCGCGTCCCCGCCCAACCCCGAAATCAGGTTCAAGGTAATCAGGATCAAGGGGAAATGAAGTACTTCGGAACGGACGGAATCAGGGCGAAGGCCGGCGAAGGGGTCATGAGGCCCGAGATGACCGCCCTGATGGGTAGGGCCCTCGGCGCGGTTCTCCTGGACCGCGGGGTGCGTTCCTGCCTCGTCGGGATGGACACGAGGATATCCGGCCCCATGATCGAGTCCGCGCTCGTGGCCGGCCTGTCCGGCGAAGGCCTTTGCGTGAGGCGGGCAGGCGTAATCGCCACTCCCGGAGCCCACGCCGCCGCCCGGGCCATGGGCCTGGACGCCGCAATCGTGGTCTCCGCCTCCCACAACCCAGCCGAGGACAACGGCATCAAGGTCCTGATGCCGGACGGGCTCAAGATGCCGGAGGACATGGAAAGGACGGTGGAGGAGCTGTACGACTCCGGGCCGGAGGCGTTCGGCTGCAGGAGCGGTTCCGGAATCGGCAGGGTCGAAGCCGCTCCTGAAGCCGTCGAGGAATATATCCAATCCGTGGTGGCCCGGCACGCGGGCGGGCCGGGGCTCAGGGGCGTGAAGGTGGTGCTGGACTGCGCGAACGGGGCGGCTCACAGGTCGGCGCCCGAGGCGTTCGAGCGGCTGGGCGCCGAGGTGGTCCGGCTCGGATCGGCGCCCGACGGCCTCAACATTAACCTGGACTGCGGGGCGCTGCACCCGCGTCGCATGGCGGAGGCCGTGGTCGAATCCGGGTCGTTCATGGGCGCGGCCCTGGACGGGGACGGTGACAGGGTCATCGCGGCGGACGAGAAGGGCGGAATAGTGGACGGCGACCTCATGCTGGCGGTGCTCGCGAGGCGCGCGGACAAGGCCGGGCTCCTGCCGGGCCGCACCGTCGTGGCCACCGTCATGAGCAACGCCGGGCTGGAGGCGGGCCTCGCCTCCGAGGGCATCAGGCTGCACCGGACCGACGTCGGCGACCGGAACGTGGCCCTGGCCATGAAGGCCAACGGGTGGGCGCTCGGAGGCGAGCAGTCGGGGCACATCATATTCTCCGAGAACGGCGCGCCGGTCCCGGGCGACGGCACATGCTCGGCCCTCGCTTTCCTCGGCGCCGTCCTCGAATCCGGCCAGACGGCGTCCGCGGCGGCGGGCCGAATCAAGCTCCTCCCGCAGGCGCTTCTGAACGTCCGCGTGAGGGAAAAGACGCCTTTCGACCTCATACCCGGACTCGGTCAGGCCAGGGAACGCGTGGAGAAGGAGCTTCGGGGCCGCGGCCGGGTGCTGCTCCGGTATTCCGGCACGGAGGACATCGCCAGGATTCTCGTGGAAGGGGATGACGCCGCAGCCGTATCCGAGCACGCCGCCAGGCTGGCCCAGGCCCTGAAAGGCGGAGCATAGGATGGATCTCTTCACCCCGGAGAACGTCTTCTGGCTTTCCGTCCTGGGGGTCGCGACGGGCCTTTTCGCGGGACTGCTCGGCATAGGCGGCGGAGTCGTCATGATTCCCGCCTTCACGCTGTTCTTCGGGCTCACCAACCCGCACTTCGTGAAGGGGGTCTCGTTCACGTGCATGATATTCACGTCCGCGGCCAGCGCCGTCGGCCACTACAGGTCCGGCACGATGTTCCCGAAGGTCGTCAAATGCCTCGTCCCCGCCGCGCTCGTCGGCGTGGTCCTGGGCTATCTCTTCGGCAGGATGATTCCGGACTGGAGCTTCCAGGTCTCCCTCGGAGCATTCCTCGTATACGTCGCCGCGATGAACGCGAAGTCCCTAATCGCCCGCGAGGAGCCGAAAGGATGCGCCGAATCCGAGGTTTCCGCCGGCGCCGCCTCGTGCCTCGGCCTTCCAATGGGCGTGATAGTGGGCGTGCTCGGCGTCGGAGGCGGCAACGTGGCCGTCCCGTGCCAGCAGGTCTTCCTGAAGATTGGAATCAAGAACTCAATCGCCAACTCCTCAATCGCCATGATCCCGGCGGTGCTGGCGGGGTTCTTCGTCTCCCTGGGCGGCGCGGCCGCCTGCGGCGACTACGCGCCCCAGCCCTGGTGGGGCGCGATGGCCGTGGCCGCCTTAATGGTCCCGTGGCTCATAGCAGGAGCCTACGGCGGGGCCAGGCTCACCGCAATCCTCCCCGTGAAGGCCATACTCCTGGTTTTCACCGCCATCCTCGTCTTCACCGCCGCGCAGATGATGTGGGTCGGAATCAGGAGCGCTGCCGGGTAGGCTCCCGCGCGCGGCCCCATACGCGTAAACTTAAGAATTCCCGAAGTGACCGTGATTATAGGGAAACCCTTTTGGAAAAGGGTTTCCCCACACCCTTTCCGAAAACTTTTCTTTGATGGAGTTCCGGGAGGGGGGCTCGAATCATTCATTAATCCCGTCAGGTTCCCGGACTCGACCCGTGTGCAACCAATCCTTGTTTGCAGACCAGGCCCCCCAACCCGGAACTCCATCGATAAAAAGTCTTTGAAGAGGGTTTGGGGGAAACTTTCTCCAGAAAGGTTCCCCCAAGAATCGACGGCTCTTGGGAATTCTCAAGTTCACTCCGACGGATTTGCTTTTTTTTTCCGGATTCGCGTCAACAGGCTAAATCCGCGCGCGTGCGGAGCCGATATGAGGAATGAAAGCTGGAGAGGGGTGGATTGAGAGTGAAGGGTGCACTTATGCTGAAAGCGGTCATCGAAAACACGCGAATCGTCTGCCCAATCTGCAACCGGCTCGAAAAGAAGGTCTTCCGGCGGGATCTGGCAGAGACCGGAAACGTCAGAATCCTCTGCCGCTGCATGCACTGCGACCAGATTTTCTCGTACGAGGTCGACAAGGCAGGGAAGAGCCTGACGGGTTAACCGCCGGAAAAACCCGGACCCGGCGCCGGCCCCCCCCTCTGTTCCGGGCCGGGCCGGCCCACCGTGACCGGTTCCGCGCATGCCGCGCGCCGGCGCGGAAACGACTCCATGCCGCCGCTAGGTCATCCCTTCCTCAGCGTCGAGACAGCTTCCCTTCGGCGCCAATCCGCGCTCCCTGGCCAGTCGCGCCCGCCTGCTCCTTCGCGCCTCCCGGTTTCGCCTTTTTAATCGATTTGACCGCATCCCTGGCCTGTCTAATCCTGCCCTCCCCGGGATCCCGCTCGCCGTAGCGCGCGACATTGAAGCACTCGGTTATGAGCATGACTTCCGACGCGGCATCGGGAAGGGCGGAAACGGCGACCGAGGCGAATTCCAGCGGAGTCTGGCTCGGCTTCCTCCTGGTTCCCCGGCTTTCCATGGCGGCCAGGAAATCCTCGTAGAAATCCAGCGACAGCCTCGTCCGCCCCAGGACAGCCCCGGCGGCCTTGCGACCGGCCCTGCGGACGACGCGTCTGAGGCGCTCGGAGAGCAGAAGCAGGAGGGCAATCAGGGCGGCCGCGGCC
>JBFZBV010000464.1:0-3294 GCA_041308285.1 Planctomycetota bacterium
CAGGCCCCTGCTGGCGCGAGAGCTTGATCATCTGCTGGAGGTCGCGAAGTGCGAATCCATCAAGCGCATCCACGAATTCCTGGAACAGGACCTCGCCCGCGCGGAGGGGCTTTCGCATGCACCAGAGGCCGGCGGTGCGGTTGAGAAAAGCCTCCCGCTCCGCGCGGTCCGGAAGAGGGACGGCTATCTCGTGTATCAGGGGGTTTCCGGTTGTGAAAGCCGGAGGCAGACCGGAGGAGCCCCCGCATACGAGGACCATCAGGTTGGCGGGATTAGCGAGGCTATGGCCGTCCATGGGAAGCGGGGCGTCGCGCAAGGCCTTGGAAAGGATCAAAAGCCACGCGCGCTCATTATCGCTCAGGCTATTCGCGTTCCCAAAGAGGTAATGCGTCCAATCGACGACGAAAGCGATGCGTTTCCTGCCGGGATGGGTCAGGTGATGGAGGACCACCGAGAAGAAGTCCCCGGGGTCCTGCGGGCCTGCAGGAGTAGCGGGGCAAGGCGGCCGTTCTCCGCCGGCGTCATAGGGCTCCCCGTCCGTTTTCGGACCCGTTTCCCCGGCGAATGCCGCCTCACGGCGGAGCGTTTGACGGACGTCGTCCGACACGTTCCGCTCGCCGGCATGCCTGTCCCACAGAACGACCTCGTCGAACCCGCGGCGTTTCAGCATGCGCACGATGGTATCAGGCAGGGGACGGTACTCCTGCCCGTCGGGAGACCAGCAGACGTCGCCGACGTTGCCTGTCAGCACAAGGGCGCGTCTTATCCCCGCGTTCCGCATAATCGCGCTCATCCAAGGGCTTTCATAATCAGTTTCCATGCGTCTTCTCCTCCTTCCCGGAATCCAGCGGTCTCTCAGAAATCGAAATCCTGTCCGGGTTCTGCCAAATCACCCGCTCGTCCGAGAGCTTGACTCCGTAAATTTCATCGAGCATCAGGAGGATCGCGCCGATGTCCTTCTTGCACTTCGCACCCTCGTACCGGTCGAACCTGTAGGCGAACCCTCCCTTCAAATCGACTTTAAACTCCGCATGCTGACCTGCCGGCTTGCGGCCGAGGACGACGACCTCGTCATGTTTTTCATCTTTTATACGGCGGGGCGTATCCACTTCGAATCCTGATATCCTGAGGGACTCGATTGCAGCTCTCACCGTCTCCCTCCTGCAGCGCTCGTCCACGACGGCCTCGTCGGCCATTGCCGACGCAGCCTCAATCCCCGCCCTGAGAGTTTCAGGAGCAATCGGTGCGCCGTCCCTGATTCTTTCTCTCATGGATTCGATCTCGGCGAGGACGCGGCCAAACGCTTCCGGATTCTGGCCGGCGTCCTTCTCCGCTTCCTCTCGATGCATGTCGAGGAGCGCCTTCTGGGCCTCGGCGCGGGTTTCCTCCTCTTTCCGGGATTTCCACTCCCGCGCTTTGGCTTCTGCCTCGGCCTTCACCCGCCCGAAATCGCCGCTGATTGCCTCCTTCGCGGCTTCCAGGCTCTCGTGATTCCTGGCGCGGTCCGCCCATTCGGCCTGAATCCTCCTGATGCCCTCGAGGGCGAAATCCCTTATTGCGGGGTCCTTGAGCGAGAGCACGAGCTCGTTCAGAAATGCCCCGAACTCCGACCGGACCTTCTCGCGTTCCTGCATCTCCCGGCAAGCGCGTTCGCGCTCCTTCTCCTCGACCTCGGCCTGCGCCACGCGGGCAAGGGCAGGCAGGCCGGAGATTAACTGTTGAATGCCCATGCTCGCGTCCCTGGCCGCTTCCGGGTTCGTCTCCAGGTTGGCCGCAATGAACTCCGCTCCGATTCGGGCCCTTTCGAACTCCTCAGGCACGTACTGTTCCAGGTTCTCCCGCGCAAGGCGTTCAAGGATTGCCTGGTACTTGGCGAGGAACCTCGACGTGTTCTCCTGAATCCTGCCCAGGTATTCCCTGCGGCGCCGCCCCGCTTCCATCCGATATATCCAGTGGGACTCGTTGCTCATCGAATCACCTCCTCTTGATGTGTTTCGGATTGCCGGGCGATTCCGGGCTTTTCTTCACTGACGGCAATCCGGCCTTGAGATTCTTCCCATTTCCGCCGGCGTTGCGCCTTTCATCGAATTCGGCCAGCTTCCAACTTATGATTCCTTCGGCCTTGGCCTTCAGCGCAAGCGCGTTGTCGTCAGTGACCAGAACCGGTCTGCACGGCCTGTATTTCAGGGCGATGGAGAGAATCCAGTTGTCCCCTTTGTTCCTGTATTCCCCGGGCAGAAGCCGGAGTTCGCCCTCCTCGTACCTTATGTTCCCCGCTTTGCTTCCCTTGAGCACGCGGATTGCCACGGAGGCCTTCGATCCCACGGCGGTATCCTTCTTCTTGTCGTCCAGCTCCTCGATTACTCGCTTGGACACCACGATCAACTCGTCGCTCCTGAAGCCGAAAGGCAGATCAGGGCGGTCGATTAGCGCGCAGGTGTCGACAATGAACACTGCCTTGAAGCGCGGCTCCACGCCGGCAATGACAAGTCCGGAGAACCTGACAAGGGCTTCCAGCCCGGAATGGATTCGCCCGATTGCGCATGCCTCAATCGCTTCGTCCATGCCCGGCGTCATGTCGCGCAAATCGGCCATCAGCCTGGCCCATTCCGAGGACTCCTTCTTGACGTCATTGAGGTTGGCTGTCCTGAGAGCCGCCTGGCATGCCTCGTCGCCGGCTAAATCCTCCAGCCTGGCGCCTCCTATCGCCCGGCGCAGTTCAACTTCCAGGCTTTTCAAGCGCTTCAACGCCCTCTCTAGACGGTTGTCCCGGAGCAGCAGTTTCTCGTATCCTTTCTCCGGGAACCTGCGGAAGAGCTCTTCCAGCACGGGTTTCGTGTACAGGGGCGACGGGAAGGCGGAAACCGCGGCTAAACCGAGCGGCGCCAGGGCCTCGAACGCCCTGCCCATCTCCTCAAGAGTCTCAGGCGGCTTCATGCGGGCAAGAGCAGTCTTCGCGAACTCGGCGGCCTTCCCGGAGTCCTTGAAGCCGCAGTCCGCCAGTATCTGCGCCGCCTTGCTCATTTTCTCGTTTGGGACAATCCCGGGATACTTCTCAAGATGCGCGAGAAAAAGCGTTTCGATCCCCTTGTCCCACGCCGAAGGCTTGCGGCCCACGAGTTTCATGTAAAGGCTCTTCAGGCGCGTCGCCTCCGCAACGGAGACCTCGAACGGGCCGCCGGAGGCGGCAAGTTCCTTGAATATTTCCTTCCATACGGCTTCCTCGTCCTTCCACAGAGCGGTGATGATCACGTTCCTGAGCTCGCCGCTGGATGCCAACATCGTCTCCAAGAT
>JBFZBV010000465.1:0-2517 GCA_041308285.1 Planctomycetota bacterium
TGGGAAGAACATAGGAAAAGTTGGAAATCCCCTCGGATGCAGGATTTACGACTCTTATAAAGGACAGTACAGGTTGGGCAAACCTGGCACATTCGGCCCGGCGGGAATGGTCAATACATCCAACAGAGTCCCTTGGTCAAGCCGAAGGCTTGCCCGCCGGACCGGCGGGCGGATTACTTGCCTCACTTGCTCCGGACGTACCCGTAGATGCTCTTCCAGGCTGCGGAGCCGAAGAGCGCGACCCCGGCCATGACCGCGATGCCGAAGCTCGCCGTGAATCCTGCGCTGGTCGGCTGCGCCGCGGGCGAGCAGGTTATGCCGAAGTTGTCGGAGAGGGACAGCGCAGCAATCAGGCCCATGACGGTGACGCCCGAGTCCATGTCGCCGGATCCGGCCTTCACGAGCTGCCGTATCGGGCATCCGTCGAGAAGGACCGCGGCCAGTCCCACGGTGAACATGCCGAGACAGTTGCACACGAACGCGGAATGCGCCAGGGGCTGGTCCTTGAATCCGAATTTGTAGGTGCCGAAGGCGAGGTTCAGCACGGAGGCTACCACCACGAACGCGAGCACGCCGCCGAGGGCGCGGCCGCTCTTCATGAGGAAGAGGTCGCGGAAGGGCTTCATGAAGCAGAAGCGGCCCCAGTACGCCACGGCCCCGACGAGCACGCCGAGACCCGCGGAAACGTACATGTCCGCCCTCATGGACCCCGGCCCCTTGGCCGAGAACTTGAATATCTTGTCGCCGAGGACGAAGAAAAGGACCAGGAAAGTCAGTGCGACGAGGGGCAGGACCGTCCCGGTGACGGCGGGGAACTCCTTCTGCTCGCCCAGGGTGAACTCCTTTTTCAGGAACAGCGTCCCTGCGAAGACGCCGACCGCGAATGCGCCGAATCCGACAAGCGCGTTCAAGTCGCCGCCGCCGAGCCTGAGCGCCATGCGCGTGGTGCAGCCCAGGAATATCATCGCTCCGATGCCCATGAAAGCCCCGAAGAAGAACCGCATGAGCCCGTTCTGGCCCCCCTTCGGCTTGTGCTCGCGCATCGCGAGCGAGGCCAGGTAGGCGCCGATGATTATCCCCGGGATTTCAGGCCGGAAGTACCAGGCCACGTCGGCCTTGTGGAGGCCGAGCGACCCGGCCATGTCGCGGAGGAAGCAGTTGACGCACAGCCCCATGTTCGGCGGGTTCCCCGCGGCGCCGAAGAGCTTCTGCATCACGCCGCCGGCCAGAACAACTCCGACAGCGGCTATGATTGCGGCCGATGCGATGTAAGGCCAGTCCCACCGGGACCTCGTGGTTCCAGGCTGATCCATATCCCGTACCTCAGAATTTGAAAGACACCGTGAAGTTCACCTGCCTCTTGAACGAGGACTCGGATGCGCCGGCGCTCCGGCCCAGCGCGAACCTCAGCGATACGGAAGCCGTCACGGACGAACTGACGTCCGCGTCAGCCCCGGCCTCCCAGAAGGTGTAGTCCTTGTCCGTGCCGGCCACCTCACCCTTCTCCTGCCTGCCGAGGAGCGCCGTGTTCTCGGAATGGTCGATGTCGTTCGAGAATAGGACTATGCCGCTGAGCGCGCCCCGAATCTGCACTTTTAACCCTTGGTCTGACCTGTAAAGGACTAGTCTTAAGCCCATGGACCAGGAGAGGTTGAGCCCCCTCTCGTACCCGACGCTGTTCGCTCCGCCGGAAATCAGGGCCGTGACCCCGCCGGAAACGCTGAACCTCCATAGCCTGATTTGCCCGAACGCGCCGGGCATGACGTCGATTGTGCCGCTCCCGAGTTGCAAGGTCGCAGGCACAATGCCGTCCGAGACGCTGGCCTCGCCCGTAATGGCTTTGGACCTGTCGAAGGCATACTTGCCCTGGTCGAACCTGTCGTGTTCCCCGACCGGGAGCTTGACCCCTATCCCAAGGTAGAGACACGGCGTCCCCACTCCTTCGTAAGGGTCCGGCGGGGGTCAGCCCGGCTTGGGGGCGGACTGGGGCGCGGCGCCGAAGATAGGCTTGAACGCGTCCGCCCAGACGGCAATCGACATGTCGCAAAGCCCCTGGGCGCCGTGCTTGAACTCGGTCACCCTGTCGGCAGGCACGCCGTCGACCAGTATCTGGTCGTACCAGACCTCCGACCCGCTCACGCTGCCGTGGCTGAAGGACGCGGTCGCCATGAGCCAGGGCCAGGGCGAGAATCGGAGGGAGAGCGGGAAGATCCGACTCTTCCGGTTGTCGCTCTTCGAGAAGACAATCCCAGCCGATGCCGAGAACAGAGAGGATTCCCCGGCGTCCGACAACGTGTCGGCGCCATCTGCGAAGCCGCCGCCGCTCGAACTGGCGCCGCCGACCCCGCAGTCGGCGTTGCCTCAGGCATCCGCGAAAGCAGGCGACATCGGGAACAGGAGCATGGCCGCGACGGCGAGCGCCGCGGTGACAAGAATGGTTTTCATCCGCGCTCCATCCGGGAAGAAGCCGCCGCCGCGGCTGCCCGCGACCGGCGGCCGAATCGCCGGAGTTGTTGG